>JBGVRC010000024.1:0-2637 GCA_045128055.1 Candidatus Scatosoma sp.
AATAGAATGACGGCGGCGGCTGGATATGCGGCGCTTTGCGAAACGGAATGGTTTGAAAACAATAGAAATACGATTATACAAAATAGAGAATATACGGCGGCGGAGTTGAAAAAACTCGGCTTTACCGTGTTGGATTCCAAGACGAATTTCCTTTTTGCAAAATCGGATACGGTGGACGGAAAAGAGCTTTACGAGCAATTAAAAGCGCGCGGCGTGTTGGTAAGACGCTTTAATGCAGAAAGAATAAAGGACTATATCCGCGTAACGATCGGTACGAAAGAGCAAATGGACGTATTCTTGCAAAAAACGCAAGAGATTATAAGGGAGAAACAACAATGAGAGTTTCCGAAATTACGAGAAAAACGGGCGAAACGGATATTTACGTAAAACTTAATTTGGACGGAACGGGCGTAAGCGAGATCGCCAGCGGTTGCGGCTTTCTCGACCATATGCTCACGCTTTTTTCCAAGCACGCGGGCTACGATTTGACAGTAACCTGCAAAGGGGACGTAGAAGTGGATTATCACCACACGACGGAAGATATCGGCATTGCCCTTGGCAAGGCGTTTTTCGACGCGCTTGGCGATAAAAAAGGTATTACTCGTTATGGGGACATTTTATTGCCTATGGACGAAACGCTCATTCGTTCCGCAGTAGATATTTCGGGCAGAGATTATTTGGCGATGCATTTGGAGCTTCCTACTTGGAAGGTTGGGAATTTTGACACCGAGCTTTGCGAAGAATTTTGGCTCGCGTTCGTAAGGGAAGCGAGAATTACGTTGCACGTCACCCAGCTTGCAGGGAAAAATGCGCACCATATCATCGAAGGCGTGTTTAAGGCGGTGGCAAGAACGCTTGGCAAAGCGACGGCTATCGACGCGCGTCGCGCGGACGAAATTCCGTCCACGAAAGGAGTGCTTTAAATGATTGCGATTATCAATTACGGCGTAGGCAATTTGTTTTCCTTGTGCTGCTCTTTGGAAAGAGTGGGCGCGGAAGCGGTGGTTACGTCGGACAAAGCGGTAATAAGCGCGGCGGACAAAATTATTTTGCCCGGCGTAGGCGCGTTTGAAGACGCCGCAAAAAAGTTGAAGGAAACGGGCTTGGGAGAAGTTTTAAAAGAAGAAGCCCAAAAAGGCAAGCCGATTATGGGCATATGCTTGGGTATGCAAATGTTGTTTGAGCGCAGCTTTGAATACGGCTGTCACGAAGGCTTGGGAATTTTAAAGGGACACGTTTTGCCCTTGCGCGGCTACGTGGACGATGGTTTAAAAATTCCGCATATCGGTTGGAATGCTTTGCGTGTACGCAAAGAAAATCCGCTTTTGAAATACTGTAAAAACGGCGAAAGCGTGTATTTTGTGCATTCTTATCACGTGTGCGACTGCGAAGACAGCGTAATCGCAACGGCGGAATACGGCAAAGAAGTGACGGCGGCTGTTGCCAAAGACAACGTGATGGGCTGTCAGTTCCATCCTGAAAAGAGCGGGGAAACGGGACTGAACATCTTGCGCGCTTTTTGCGAGTTATAAAGGATAGAGCGTATGAAAATTTTTCCTGCAATAGATTTATACGATAAAAAAGCGGTGCGGCTTTTTAAAGGGGATTACGCGCAAATGACGGTGTATAACGACGACCCCGTAGCCGTTGCGCGCGATTTTGAAAAACAGGGCGCGGAGTATATCCACGTAGTTGATTTAGAAGGGGCGAAAATCGGCGTTCCCGCGCATTTGGACGTGGTAAAGGCCATAGCGGAAAACACTTCGCTCTTTATTGAAATCGGCGGCGGTATCCGCAATATGGAAACGGTGGATAAATATCTTTCCGTGGGCGCAAGCCGCGTCATTTTGGGTACGGCGGCGGTGACGGACGAAGCGTTTTTGGTGGCGGCGCTTGAAAAATACGGTGATAAAATAGCGGTAGGCGCGGATATAGCGGACGGGAAAATCGCTATTCGCGGCTGGGTGGAAAAATCCGAGTATACGGTGGACGCTTTTTTTGATAAAATGCAGGCGCTCGGCGTAAAAACGGTGATTTGTACGGATATTTCCAAGGACGGGGCGATGCGCGGCGCAAATCTTGCTTTGTATAAAGAAATCGGGGCGAAATACGCCTTGGATATTATCGCTTCGGGCGGGGTTTCGTCTATGGACGATATCATAAGCTTGGCGCAGGCAGGTACGTACGGCGCGATTATAGGCAAAGCCTATTATGTCGGCGCGATTGATTTAAAAAAGGCAATAGGGGTGGCGAAATGATAACAAAACGCATTATTCCTTGCTTGGACGTAAAAGACGGCAGGGTGGTAAAGGGCGTCAATTTTGAAGGCTTAAAAGAAGTAGCTTCGCCTGTGGATTTGGCGAAATATTATTCGGAATGCGGCGCGGACGAGCTTGTTTTTTACGATATTACGGCTTCTGCGGAAGGTAGAGCTTTGTTTACCGAAGTGTTGCGCGAAGCGGCGAAATCCGTCTTTATTCCGCTCACGGTAGGCGGCGGAATACGCGGTGTGGAAGATTTTGAAAGAGTGCTTTCTTGCGGCGCGGATAAAGTCAGCGTGAACTCGGGCGCGATAGCCAACCCGAAACTTGTTGAAGAAGCGGCGAAACGCTACGGCAATCAATGCGTAGTGATTTC
>JBGVRC010000025.1:0-7862 GCA_045128055.1 Candidatus Scatosoma sp.
ATCCGGCCTTCCTGAGCCGGGTGCTGGATACCTGCATGAATCTTGAAAGCATTGGCGCTTTGAAGCGTCTGCTCAAATAAACAGAAGAGGTGGAAAATATGTCTGACGAGAAGAAGATCATGAGTCCCGATGAGAACGAAACCAAGAAGCCTCTGCAGCTGGACGAAACCGTACCTGAAAAGAAGCCTGAAAGTAATACCAGTACGATGATGACGGCAACGAGAATCCCGATGGTGTTGGAATTACCTGCCGTCAATAATAGACTTAGGTCCATAGTGGTTGTTGAATATCCTCCGTAATTTAAAAAATTTTGGCGTTTTTCGCCTTCAAGTATTATTATAATACTTATCCCCCTATTTTGTCAACGTTTACGTGCGTTTATTTACATTTTTTAAGATTATTTTTTCATTTTCGCCTTTTTATCACAAAATAGGATTTTTTCGACCTGTTTTTTTAATTTGACGGGGGCAGGTACGCGTTGAACACAATTTTGCGCCTTATTTTACCGCTCTAAAAACGCTATTTTCGTATTTTTATCGCATATCCAAGACAAAACGCAAAAAATACTTGACGGAACAACGCAATCGTGGTATACTAATGCAAAGAGTATATTACGTCGCGCGTATAGGCGCGCGAAGGAGAGATTATGGATAAAAAAGAGCTTCGTATCGAAACCAAATGCGTACAGGGCGGGTACACCCCCGGCAACGGCGAACCCCGTCAAATCCCTATCGTGCAAAGCACGACTTTTAAGTATGCAACCAGCGAAGATATGGGTAAATTGTTTGATTTGGAAGCAAGCGGATATTTCTATTCTCGTTTGCAAAACCCTACCTGCGACACCGTTGCGGCGAAGATTTGCGAGCTGGAAGGCGGCAGCGCGGCTATGTTGTTGTCGTCGGGTCAAGCGGCGAATTTTTACGCGGTATTTAACATCGCAAACTGCGGCGACCACGTAATTTCGTCTTCGTCTATCTACGGCGGCACGTATAATCTTTTTGCCGTCACGATGAAGAAAATGGGGGTTGAATTTACCTTCCTTTCCCCCGATTGCACGGAAGAAGAATTGAACGCGGCGTTCCGCCCCAACACCAAGGCTGTGTTTGGCGAAACGATTGCCAACCCCGCGCTTACCGTTTTGGATATTGAAAAGTTTGCCAAAGCGGCGCACGCGCACGGCGTTCCCCTTATCATCGACAACACCTTCCCCACTCCCGTGAATTGCCGCCCTATCGAGTTTGGCGCGGATATCGTGACCCATTCCACCACCAAATATATGGACGGGCACGGCGTAGCGGTTGGCGGTTGTATCGTGGATTCGGGCAACTTTAACTGGATGGCGCACGCGGAAAAATTCCCCGGGCTTTGCACCCCAGACGATAGCTATCACGGCATTACCTACGCAACGAAATTTGGACAAGGCGGTGCGTTTATCACCAAGGCTACGGCGCAGCTTATGCGCGATTTCGGCAGTACGCAATCCCCCCAAAGCGCGTTTTATCTCAATCTTGGTTTGGAAAGCTTGCACGTGCGTATGGAAAGACATTGTTTGAATGCGGAAAAAGTAGCGCAAGCCCTTGAAAGCAACGAAAAAATCGGTTGGGTGACCTATCCGTCCCTGCCGTCCAACAAGTATTATCCCTTGGCGCAAAAATACTTGCCCAAAGGTAGTTGCGGCGTGGTGAGCTTTGGCGTGAAAGGCGGCAGAGCGGCGGCGGAAAAGTTTATGAAGGCTTTGAAAATTATTGCTATTGAAACGCACGTAGCGGATGCGCGGAGCTGCTGTTTGCACCCTGCGAGCGCTACGCACAGACAAATGAACGATGAAGAATTGATTGCGGCGGGCGTACCCGGCGACCTTGTGCGCCTTTCCTGCGGTTTGGAAAATTATCAAGACCTGATTGCGGATATTGAACAAGCCCTTGCTACCCTTTAATACTTTTAAGAAAAATACGCGCAATTTCTTTGCGCGCGGAGTACAATATGCCTATTAAAATTCCTGACAATTTACCTGCGGTGAAGACGCTGGAAAATGAAAATATCTTCGTAATGACGGAAAAACGCGCTATTACGCAGGATATTCGTCCGCTTCGTATTCTTGTGCTCAATTTAATGCCCAAAAAGATTGAAACGGAAACGCAGTTTTCTCGGCTTTTGGGAAACTCCCCTTTGCAGGTGGAAATGGAGCTTATTCGCACCAAATCCCACCAATCGAAGAACGTAGCGGAAGAGCACTTGTTCGCTTTTTACAAGACGTTTGACGACGTGAAGGAGCAGACCTTCGACGGCATGATTATTACGGGCGCGCCCGTGGAGCATATGCCTTTTGAAGAAGTGGAATATTGGGCGGAGCTTTGCACGATTATGGAATGGAGTAAAACCCACGTCCACAGCACGCTGCACGTTTGCTGGGGGGCGCAGGCAGGGCTTTATTATCATCACGGTATCCAAAAACGCGACGTGCCTGAAAAGATGTTCGGGGTATTCCCCCACCGCGTGGAATATAAAAAATCTATTTTGTTCCGTGGCTTTGACGACGTCTTTATGGTGCCGCAATCCCGTCATACGACGGTGCTTCGCGAGGATATTGAAAAGGTATGGGAGCTTCGTATTTTGGCTTCGTCGGAAGAGACGGGCGTGTATGCGGTGACCACCAAAAACGGCAGACAAATTTTCATCACGGGGCATTCGGAATATGACGCCGATACCTTGAAAAACGAGTATTTACGTGATTTGTCGCAAGGCAAACCCATTCAAATGCCCGTCAATTATTTCCCGAATGACGATGAAACGCAGCCGCCGATGGTGAGCTGGCGCGGGCATGCGCACTTGCTTTTTTCCAACTGGTTGAATTATTTTGTATACCAAAGCACACCGTACGATATCAAAGAAGTGAAGTAGCAGCGTGATGGTAACTTAACGTTGCATCTATTAAACGTATCCTTCACTCGTTTTTTCAGTTTGTTACGCGTTAAGATAGATTGTGATGTGTCTTTTCCGCAATGCATAGCTTATTACGCATAGACAAAATTATATATGGTTCATAAAAATCCCCCGCCGTTGCGGTTTCGCAACGGCGGGGAATTGTATTTATATCCGCTTTATCTTTTAAAATACGCCAAAGGTTTGTAAAATGCCCACTACAAACAAAATGGCTATAATCACGGGCAACACGAACGTAATATACCCGCGCATCCATTTTTTCACCTTTAAGCCCTTGCCTGCGTTGGCTTCGTCCTTGAAATTATCCCAGCCCCAGCCCTTTTTCGTGATACAAAAGAACACGAACGTCAACGAGCCAAGCGGCAATAAAATATTGCTGACAAGGAAATCTTCCCAGTCCATAATATTCTTGCCTGCTGGTGCGAAATTCGCCAAATAATTAAACCCGAAAATACAAGGCAGCGCCAAAACCAACATTACCAAGCAATCGATAAGACAAGCCTTTTTCCTGCTCCAACCGAACAAATCGCAAGTAGACGCTATGATAAGCTCGAACACGCCAAGCACGGTGGAAAACGCTGCGAAGGTCATAAACACGAAAAACAAACTCCCCCACAGCCTACCCAAAGGCATATTATTAAAGACGTTGGGCAGGGTGACGAAAATCAGGTTCGGACCTGCGTCCACCTGTGTATTAAACGCAAAGCACGCGGGGAAGATAATTAGCCCTGACGTGAACGCCACAAAGGTGTCCAACGCCGCTACGTTGACGGCTTCGCCAAGAAGAGCGCGCTCTTTCCCGATATAACTGCCGAAAATCGCCATTGCGCCGATACCAAGGCTCAACGTGAAAAAGGCTTGGTTCATCGCCGCAACGATTACGTTGCCTATCCCTGCTTCTTTCATACGCGCGAAGTTTGGCACGAGATAAAATTGCAAGCCTGCGCCTGCTCCGTCCAAGCAACAGCAATACACGGCAATCGCCACCATCAAAACAAGCAGGGCTATCATCATAACTTTCGTCACTTTTTCCAGCCCGTTCTTCACGCCGATGGCGCAAACGCCAAAGCTTGCCACAATGACAAGCGCCGTGCAAAGGAGCATCGCCCAAGGATTACCAAGCACTTCGTCCGCAAAAAACGCACCGACTTGCGTTGTGTCAAGGCCCTGCAAATCGCCAAAGGCTTCCGCCTTGAAATAGTACAGCATCCAGCCCGCTACAACGGTGTAAAACATCATCAGCAAAACGTTGCCGACGACCGCGGCGTAGCCGTGAATATGCCATTTTTGCCCCGGCTTTTCAAGCTGTTGATACAAAAGAGCGGGACTTTTGCGGCTGGCTCTGCCCAAAGCAAATTCTATCGTCAAAACGGGCACGCCCATAATAACGAGAAAGAGCAGGTAAATCAACACAAAAATCCCGCCGCCGTACTGGCCGACCATATAAGGGAATTTCCAGACGTTGCCTATCCCGATTGCACAGCCTGCGCTGAGCAAAATAAAGCCCAAACGGCTGCCGATTTTTTCTCTTTGCGTGGTATTTGTGGTTTGTTCCATAATTTCCCCTTATTTTTCCGCAATTAAATCTTTAATCACTTCGCCTGCAATTATCAAGCCTGCCACCGATGGCACGAAAGATATACTGGCGGGAACGGATTTTCCCGTTTGTTCGTCTATTATCCCGCTTTGTTTGGGCTCTTCCTTGGAATACACAACTTTTACGTGTTCTATGCCCCGTTTTTTAAGTTCTCGGCGCATTACTCTTGCCAACGGACAAACGCTCGTTTTTGCAACATCCGCCACCTCAAAAGCGGTGGCGTCGAGCTTATTTCCCGTACCCATGGACGAGATGACGGGGATTTTTGCCCCTTTTGCACGTTCGATTAACGCAATTTTTCCGCTCACCGTATCGATGGCGTCTACGACGTAATCTATCCCGTCAAAATCAAATTCGTCCGCCGTTTCAGGCAGGAAAAACAGGTTATGCGTGCGCACTTTGATATCGGGATTGATATCCAAAAGCCGCTTTTTCGCCGCTTCCGTTTTCCATTCCCCTACCGTCGAGCGCAAGGCAATAATTTGACGATTGATATTAGACAAAGCCACCCTATCGTTGTCGATAAGGTCGATTGCACCTACGCCCGCCCGCGCGAGCGCTTCCACGACGTAGCCGCCTACGCCGCCGATGCCAAATACCGCTACGCGCGCTTTTTGCAGTTTTTCTACCGCGGGTTTACCGATTAAATTTTCCGTTCTTGATAAAAATTCCATATTCTTACCATCTTTCCCTACAAATTCTACGTCCTAATGCGAAGCAAACTTAAAAAAACGTGTGAAAGATACACCTATTAGATGCAACTTTAAGTTGTCTAATTCCAAGCCGTAGGCGTCGTTCGGTTTTTCTTAAACCATTCCGTATCCTTAAAAAGGGTATTGTTGTTGGTGCAATTTACCTTGATTTCGCCATTTTCCGTGTATACGACGATGTTACCGTTCATAGAAACGCCGCTCTTGCCGTCGTTTGAAATGATAGTCGTCACGTACACCTTATCCGTGTACGGCGCAATTCTATCCACAAACGCCTGCGACGGGAACATATTGGCTACGTTGTCGGTATATTCGTCGCTACCGCAACAGCAGCACACGCATACGATTTCGGGCTGTATCACAGCAAGCAAATCACTCGTAGACGAAGTCGGACTGCCGTGGTGGCCTGCCTTATACAGCTTGCACTTGGGCAAGTCGTTGTTTTCTACCAAGGATTTTTCGCCGTGCTTTTCTAAATCGCCAGTGAAAAGATAGTGATTGTCGCCCTGGGATAAGAGCATACATACCGAGTACTCGTTTTCGTCGCTTGACGAATTTTCGTAGTATTCTTGATACAAGAAATTCATCGTTACGCCGTTGCCAAGCTCGTAGCTGCGCTTTGCTCCGTTTTCGTTATTCCAACACTCCAAAACGGTGTAATGGGTTGCGCCCGCCACCACTTCGGCGTCGCGGTAAGCTTCGTAATCCTTGCGGATTTGCGAATTGCTGTTGCTTTGCGTATAGTCGATAATCGTTTCGCAGACAAAGCTTTCGAATATCCCTTTCGCCGTGGTCGTCCCAACAAAGCCTGCGATATGGTCTTGATGGGCGTGAGTGGCGATTACGTATTCCAGCACGCCGTCCGTGCAATATTGTTGAATATACGGCACGAGCGTAGCCGCCGAGCCCTTGCGCGAGCCTGCGTCTATCAATACTTCCGTATCCCCGACCTTGATAAGAGTGCAATCCCCTGTGTATTGATTGCCAACTTCCAAGAAATGAATACTTAAATCGTCTTGGTTTATATCGTCGGGTTTTGAAGTAGTTTCTTCGCTGTTTTCTTCTTCGTCTTCGGACGAGCCGTCTTCACTACTTTCCGCATCTTCCGAGCTTTCTATATTTTCGCTACTTTCCGTACCGTCTAAAAACGGGATATGTATAATTCCCTTGTTATGCAATACGTAGCAGCCCACGATTGCGGCAACGAGTAAAAACACGATAAAGATGAGTATCGGGTGTTTTTTTGCCGCTTTTTTGACTTGTTTTTTTACTTTTTTCTTTGCCATAATTTTCTAATACCGAATATGAAAAAAGCCGCCGCCGTTTTCGTGGCGACGGCTTTGTTTTGCCGTTAGTCTATTCCAAACGCCATCCAAATTACATGGATTCGTGAATGGTTCTGGAAATAACGTCGTCTTGCTGTTCTTTCGTAAGCTTGATGAAGTTTACAGCATAACCGGAAACACGAATGGTGAGCTGGGGATACTTTTCAGGATGCGCCTGCGCGTCCAAAAGGGTTTCGCGATCGAATACGTTTACGTTAAGGTGATGTCCGCCATCGCCTACGTAGCCGTCCAACATATTAACCAAATTATCTACTCTGTTCGACATAATATTATCTCCTTATATTTTTATTTTATCATTCTCTCGCCCGAAAAATCGGGCAAGAGAAAAGTTAAGCTTTGTGAATTAGTCTTCCTTACCAAGCGACGCGGGCATAATCGAGAAGGTGTTGGAAATACCGTCTCTCGAATATTCGTAAGGCAATTTTGCAACCGATTCCAAGGATGCCAAAGCGCCGTTGCTATCTCTGCCGTGCATAGGGTTCGCGCCGGGAGCAAGGGGAGTACCTGCTCTTCTACCGTCGGGGGTGTTACCCGTCTTCTTACCGTATACGACGTTGGACGTAATCGTCAAGATGGACGTCGTGGGAACGCTTTCACGATAGGTGTAGTGGCTCTTAACCTTCTTCATGAACGTCTTCAAAAGCCATACTGCAAGTTCGTCTGCTCTGTCGTCGTTGTTACCGTATTTAGGGAATTCGCCTTCGATACGGAAGTCTACAACGATGCCGTGTTCGTTACGAACGGGGTATACCTTTGCGTACTTAATAGCAGCCAAGGAGTCGGTTACGCAAGAAAGACCTGCGATACCCGTTGCGAAGAAACGGCGAACCTTCGTGTCGTGCAATGCCATTTCCAACGATTCGTTCGAATACTAATCGTGCATATAGTGAATAACGTTAAGCGTGTTTACGTAAAGTTCAGCAAGCCACGTCATCATATTGTCAAACTTAGCGGTTACTTCGTTGAAATCAAGCGCATCATCGCCAAGGATAGGCATAAATTCGGGGGAAACTTGCATAGGTTTGCCCGTCTTCTTATCGATGATAAGTTCGTCCTTACCGCCGTTGATAGCGTAAAGCAAGCATTTTGCAAGGTTTGCTCTTGCGCCGAAGAATTGCATATCCGTACCAACTTTCATACAGCTTACGCAGCAAGCGATACAGTAGTCGTCACCCATTTCAGGACGCATCAAATCGTCGCTTTCGTATTGAATGGACGAAGTACGAATGGAAATTTCCGCGCAGTATCTCTTGAATGCGATGGGCA
>JBGVRC010000026.1:0-8422 GCA_045128055.1 Candidatus Scatosoma sp.
AACGTCGGCGTGGATACCCATTCTCCGTTTTGACCGATCGTAATCTTTTTAAAGGACATAAGCACCGAGTTCAAATTGACCCCGACGTAAAAAATACAAAATTGTAATACGGGCCAAGCCAAAACAAGACAATAAAAAATCAAATCGCCTTTATTAAATTTTGACAACTTTTTTTGTTTTGTCGTTTTTTCCATCTTTTTACCTTTTTTGCGGATATTCGCCTGCGACGAATATCCGCCGTTCTCAATCATATATTTTAAAAATTATTTAACGATGCTGCCGCTGTTCCATTGACCTTGTTGATAGATATACATACCGTCAAAATAGGTCTTTGCGGAAACGCCCTTTACGAATTGGTCAAACGCAACCTTTGCAATGCTACCGTCGATTCTGGAACTATACAAGCTCTTATAGTCGGTAAACGTTTCTTCGTTGTTTTTATAGAAAGACGTTTTCGAGAAGCCGTAAACAAGATTCGACTTTTCTTTCATTTCCACAAGAGATCTGCCAAAGCCCGACATCTTTGCCTTTTGTTCCGCATTCATCGTATATTTTACGGCCTTCGTCGTGTCCGTAATTTGCGAGAATTCCGCCAACGAAGCGTCCGTATATGCAAATTGAATAAAGTCGATTGCAATATTTTTTGCCCCTTCGCTGATTTCTTTACCAAGGAAGCAAAGAGAGTTGTGCGTATCCATCAAGGTATAGCCAGCCCCGCCGTTTTGCAAAGCGTTTGCTCTTGCTTGCGCCTGTTCTTCGGTTGCGCAAGGAAGTGGCATCCAACCATATCTATCTTTATCGTTTCTACCAAGAAGCTGTTGAATTTCGTCAAAATAGTTGTCCGCTTCCATTTCCCACCAAACGCCGTCAATCAACATTGCCGCGCGTTCGGAATCGTTAGACGTACCCCTTACAAAGTCTCTTTGCGCGTAGGTTTGTTCGTAGGTGTCGATAAACGAACCAGCGCTGTACCAGCCTTCGTTTGCAATCTTTTCAAGGAAGGACAACGCATAATATTTGCCTGCTTGTTTGGTAAGCTCATAGCCGTTTTCAGCGCCGTTGATAGCCAACTCGTCAAGCTTAGTCACCGTACCGTCGTCCGCAACCGAAATCAAGTTTTTCGCTTGCCCTTCATAGTTATAATTGAGCGACATTTGTTCCAAGCCTTCATAGTTTGCGGTAAGCGCGGTAATAAACCAGTTCAAATATTCTTCTCTGTATTTACCTGCCCAAGAAACGGGTTGATTCGTATAGGAAATATAAGAACAAAGCGCGTAGAATTCTTCATACGTGGTAGGAAGCCCGTCGTCTTCCGTGCCTGCTTTACCGTCCGGACCAGCCGTTCTATTCGACAAATCCGAAGTGAAGCAAGACCCGTCTTCAAGGTCTTCTTTCGCATAACCGTTTGCAAAATACCAGCCCTTCGTTTCAAACATATTCTTATTATAGATAATCCCTACGTAGCCTGCATAATGGGGAATCCCGTAATAGGTATCGCCCGCGCCGTCGCCGTCGGTATCCATTTTATAAAACGCTTTTTGTTCATCCGTCAATTTGTCTTCCAACGTCGTGCCGGGTTCGTAAGGATTTTCCTTCGTCAAAACTTCCGTCATAGGCGCAAATATATTGCCTTGGTCAACGTATTTATTGTAGGCAACCTGTTCTTGGAAAACGATATCATAGTGCTGGTCGGTGGTAGCAAGGGTTACCATCATCGTCTTTTCGGACGTAACGTCAAATTCCACGCCGTCATACGTAACGCCGTCAATCACGAATTCTTTGCCTGCGCGTTCTTTTTTATAACGCATAATAAGCGAATCCAGCCATTCTCTACCATACCCCCCGCCAAAATTAAACAAGGAAAGCTTATAAGGGTTGGATACGGTGACGCCAAGATTTTCCGAGCTGTTGGGCGTAGAGCTGGAAGATATTTCGTCGCCAAAATTTCCGCCGCAAGCAACAGTACTCAAACACATCATTGCCGCCATTGTGCCAAACAACACTCTTTTCATTGTTTTCTTCATAGTTTTTCTCCTTCTATATAGAAATTTGTTTTTTCTTTCATTTTTTTATTATATAAGTCTACGTTTTCACGTCGTTATACACAGATTTTCTACGTCTTGAAAGGCTTTTCTATATTTTGTCCTTTTCTTTTCGTATGCTCAAAAATATCATTGCAAAATTTTGTTGACATTTATAAAAAAGTTCGTTATACTATGGGTATGGATAATAGAAACGAAAATAAAATATTCCCATACGTCGGTCAGCTTGCAAAAAAAGGCTCTACGATAACCAGCTTCGACGAAGCGTCGCCTTGGAAAGAAGCCAACACTTCTTTCTACTGGACCAACTTTGAATATCCCTTAAATCACGGGCATAAAGATTGGGAACTGCTGATTGTATTAAACGGTTGTATTGTAAACAAGATTAACGGCACGGAACACTTGCACTCTGCCGGAGAAGCCTGTTTGGTCGGGCCAAAGGATACGCACGCCCTTGTGTACCCGAAAGGGGTAAAAAATCAATTTCAAGGGGTCACTTTAATCGCAAAGGATTCGTATTTGAAAGCCTTACTCGGTATGTATTCGAGCACGCTTTACGACGAGCTGTTAAACCCAAACGAGCTTTTATATTTCTCTCTTTCCCCTAATTTTTTGGAAAAATGCACAAATTTGCTTTTTGAAATACAAACCTTTGAAAACCAAAGCACACCCTATACCGAGCAACAATGCAATCTTATTTTTTCAAATATTTTGTTGAAAATGTTAGAGCAAAGACGGGCTGATTCGGGGATTCCGACAATATTAAAAGACTTTGTCTTGCAATTAAATAACCCTTTGATTACCAGCCAACAAATCAAGCTTGCGCAACAAAATTTGCCGTATTCTTATCCGCAGTTGACCCGTATTTTTAAAAAATATATGCATTGTACCATTACGCAATACGTAAACAAAGTAAAACTGCAACACGCAAAAGATTTGATTGCGAATACCGATATGACGCTTACGGAAATCATCAACGAATTAGATTTTGAATCGATAAGCTATTTTCACAAAATCTTTAAGCAGGCGTTTGATATAACCCCTATCGCGTATAGAAAACAAAACGTTATAAAGGACGCGACTTAAAGAAAATATCCGCTACTTCACTCCAAGAGCTTTGCTTTTGGAGTTTTTTTGCGTAAAAACGTCAAATCTCCACCTGCTTCCCTTCGCTTGCGTACGCAGCCAAAACGATTTTTAGCGCCTTAGCCCCTTCCTTGCCGTCAACGGCAAACTTTTCACCCGTTTGTACGCAACGGTAAAAGTCGGCTATCAATACATCGTGACCGTACCCATAACAGGGCTTTACGTAATACGTAGAACAATCTTCTACGCGCGCGATTTCCCCGTTTAGGTATACGCAACTCGGCGTGATTTGCAGCATACCCTTTTGCGTTTTTACGCTCATTTCTATGGAAAAGTCCATCTGACTGCCGTTGGTTGCGTAAAAGACGAACGAAGTTTGTCCTTCGCATAAAACACAAGCGGTGTCTTCTACTTCAATCTCGTCTTGTAACGTTAAATTGGATACTTGTGCTCGCAAAGATTTAACGTCGCCGCAAAACCATTGCAAAAGGTCGATGGTGTGCAAGGCTTGATTGATTAAAACGCCGCCGCCTTCCATTTTTTTTCTACCCCGCCAAGACGAGCTTTTATAATAATTTTTATCTCGCCGCCAAGTTACGTGTCCCATAGCGCCGCACGGTGGATTTTCCTTCAAAAAATCTTTCACGTATCGATTGACGGAAAGATAGCGGTTTTGAAAGCAAACCCCAAGCTGCGCGCTGCTATTTTGCTCCGCCTTTAAAATTCCTTCCAGCTCTTGCTCGTTGATACAAAGCGGTTTTTCGCAAAGCACGTTGACGCCGCGCTTTAACGCCGCAATCACCATTTCCGCGTGTAAATAATGCGGCGTACAAACGTGTACGACGTCTGGCTTAACTTCGTCAAGCATACGCGTATAATCGGTGTATTTTTCGGCGTTTTTAAAAGGGCTTAACTCCGCTTCGTTGACGTCGCAAACGGCAACCAAATCCGCCTTCATCGCCGCAATATCCGCGTGCAATTTCCCTATCACGCCAAGCCCTATTACTGCTACTTTCATTATTTTTTATTACCAAAGGAGTTCGCGGTGTCCGCCACCGTTTCCACTACGCAGGCCTTTGCGCGGGAAGCCTTGCGGCGTTTTTCCAGTTCTTGTAAATACACGTCTTCATCGACAGGCAAAACGACTTCTGCGCCGTTGTTCCAACCGGAAAGCTCGATAGCGTTCATAAGCTCGACGCCGTTGATACCTTCTTCGCCCTGCACAAATTGTTCTTCCAAACCAAGAATCGCATTGGCGAAATTGTTGATAATACCAAGATGTTGGGGGCTTAAACCGTCCGTTTCCACTTCGATAACTTCGCAATGGGGAGCGGCAAACCCGTTCGTATCCGTACGGATTGTTTCCGCGCTGTCTTCCGCGTTTTTATACCAAAGCACTTTGCCATTTTCCGCAAGGAGCTTGCCTTTCGTACCGGAAATTTCAAAGCGGTTCGTACCGGGAGCTTCGCCCGTGGTCGTAATAAATACCCCCGTCGCGCCGTTTTTATAGGTGAAAAACGCCGTCACTTCGTCTTCTACTTCAATATCGTGCCATTTGCCGTATTGACAAAAACCGCGAATGGTGGCGGGCATTTCGCCTACTATCCATTGCACAAGGTCGATTTGGTGGGGACATTGATTGATAAGCACCCCGCCGCCTTCGCCTGCCCAAGTCGCTCTCCAACCGCCGCTGTTGTAATATTGTTGAGTACGGAACCAGTTGGTTATAATCCAATTTACTCTTTGCAATTCGCCAATACCGCCGCTTTGCACGATTTCACGCATTTTGCGATACCCGCAATCGGTGCGTTGATTGAACATCATAGCAAAACGAGCGTCGTGCTTTTGCGCAAATTCGTTCATTTCACGAACCTGCTTGGTATATACGCCCGCAGGCTTATCGCAAATTACATGAATACCGCGTTGTAAGCATTCCATAACGATTTCAGGGTGTTGATAATGCGGCGTTTCCACCAAAATAGCGTCGCATACGCCGCTGTCAAGCATTTCTTTGTAATCTGCAAAGTAAGAGATGCTTTCATCTGCAAGCTTTGCTTTAATAGCGTCGAGTTTTGCTGTTGAGCAATCGCAAACGGCTGCCAAAACCCCGTTTTCCACTTTGCCTTGTTTAAAAAGCTGATCCGCGTAATACGTGCCTTGGTTGCCCGCGCCAATGATACCGAATTTTACTTTTTCCATATCTTATAACTCCTTTTTAAACGTTTTATATCTTACTTTACAAAAGCCCCGTTTACTTCTTTATATCCCTTGTCCGTTAAAACCTTTTTCAAAGCGGAAACCGCCGCGTCAAACGCTTTGTTCGGGGTAGCGTAAACGTATTCGTGCTTCATTTCCGTATTGTCAATGCTCTTATACGCGTCAAACAAAGCAAGGTGCGGTTCTAACGTCAACACTTTATCATCGGAAATCATTTCAACAAGCTTAGGAATATCTCCGTCGCCGTGTCCCGCCGGCACTAACGCGCCCGTTGCAGAAATTACGTCTTTGATATGGAAATAATCGGTGGTTTTATGGAACAAAGCCAACGTTTTTTCCGCGGGTTCGCCGCATTGAAGATAATTTGCGGGGTCGTAAATATATTTCAGCCCCTTTACGTTTTGCATAATTTTCAAAACGCGCTCAGCAACGTCGCCGTAAATGTCTTTTTCGTTTTCGTGATACATTTGAACGCCGTGTTTATCGCCGATTTCCACCATTTTTTGCAAATAGGCGAATACCTTTTCGTCCTTACCCTTGGTATTGAAAAAGCTAAACATACGGATTTTGTCCGTTTTGAAGATTTTTGCAAGCTCGCATACGTGTTCAACGAGTTTACAATATTCGTCAAAATCCGTATCGATATCCGTTTTTCCCAAAGGCGAACCAATCGACCACACGGAAATGCCGTTTTCTTCAAAGATTTTTTGGTACGCTTCCGCTTCTTCTTTCGTGAAAACGGAAACGTTTTTCCCGTCGATACTGCGCAACTCCGTCAAAGAAATCCCGTTTCTTTTCATCGCCGCGATTTGTTCTTGAATACTACTCCCCGCTTCATCCGAAAAAGCGCTCAATCTAATCATATTTTACTCCTTGTCAATAACGGAATGGTAGGAAAGACGGCAAGCCGCCTTTCCTATTCTTGTTTCTTATTGTTTTTTATTTGCTCGTTATGCGTTTACGCGCGGCTCGCCGTACGTAACCAACATCCAACCGCATTGCCCTTGAATTGCGCTGCCAGAGCCATCTTTTTGACACCAGAATTTAATCGCAGTATCCGCTTGGAGCTGCACTCTTGCAATCTCCGTTTCCCCATTCGCCACCGTTCTTGTAATCGTGTTACCGCACGAGATAATGGCTTGATTTGCAATCTCGCCGTCAGGTACAATATAGAAATCCCAATAATTGTAGCCTTGCGACATCAAATAGTTGACGTAATCCGCGGAAATGTACGCCATAAAGGCTTCTACGCTCGTACTCGTAGCATCCGTGACGGTAATCATATTTTCATAACTTACGAAGGAACCGCTGCCGTATTCGATATAACCGTGGATAACCTTAATCGTCAAAGCTTCCGTTACGTTTTGTACCGTGTACGTACCGTTGCTGCCCGTTACTTCTTCGCCGTTGGCAAATACCAAAAAGCTGGTACATTCTGCTTTCTTCGCCGTTACGGTGAAGGTATAATCCGTGCCGACAATCACCGCAGCGTCCCCTGCGAAAGTATAATAGTTGCTTTCCGCAGGAGCAGTTACCGCTACCGTTTCGGGCATACCGTTCCACGTTGCGCCATCGGCTTTCACATAGGTAATCCCCGTAACGGTCATATAGCCGCCTTTACTTTGGATTGTACTACCCGAGCCGTTTTGCTGACACCAGAACTTAATCGTAGTATCCGCTTGTAAGGTTACGTTTGCGACCGACGTATAGTTGCTCGGCGTTCTTACGATGGTGTTGCCGCAAGCAACGATTGCTTGGTCTGCAATCGAACCGTCGGGTTGCAAATAAACGTGTACGTTGGTATAACCCTGCGCTATCATATAATTGACGTAGTCCGCAGAGATATACGCACTATAATCCGCTGCGCTCGTACTCGTGCTATCCTTAACGACAATCCCTGCGCCTGTATACGTAGCAGACGACACTGCGCCGTATTCTACGTAGCCGTGAAGCACTTGAATGGTCAAGTCTTCCGTTACGTTTTCTACCGTGTACGTACCGTTGTTGCCCGTTACTTCTTCGCCGTTTACCAAAACGATGAAGTCGTTAAGACCTGCCACTTTTTCAGTAACCGTGAAGGTGTAATCGCCATTTTTTATCGCGGAACCTGCGCCCGTGAAGGTGTAATAGTCACTTGCCGCAGGAGCGGTTACGGATACCTTTTCTTTGAAGAACTGTAAATTCGTAATCGTAAAGTAGCCGCCCTGATTGTAAATTGCAGAACCCGAACCGCTGTTATTCATACCCCAGAATTCAAGGTCTGTATTTGAACCTGCCACCAACGCTTGTTCAACGTCTTTAAGATCCGCCGTGGCAATATACCCAATACTTGCGCCATTATATTTTGCGCACAGTCGGAACATTGTTACGCCGTCAGCTTGATACGTGAAGCTTACGTACTTGTAGCCTTGGCTAATCATATATTCGATATATTCCGCAGAAATATATGCGTGCCCGTGCAATCTGCTACTTCCATCCGAAGCGTATACGGCGTTGGTAACCTTGATGCTATTGCCGTTATATTGTACCGACACACCCGCGGTTTCGTCCGCTTCGATATAGCCGTGGAGAACCTTAATCGTTAAGGGTTCGTTTACGTTTTCTACCGTGTACGTACCGTTGTTGCCCGTTACTTCTTCGCCGTTTACCAAAACGATGAAGTCGTTAAGACCTGCAACCTTTTCCGTTACAGTAAAGGTATAATCTCTACCTTCCACTACGCCGGACGAGCCTACAAACGTGTAGTAATCGCTGTCCGCAGGCGCGGTCACGCTGTAGGAAACAGTTTGCGTATACATTACGCCCGAAATATCACTCCAAGAAGCAACGCCCGTGCTGTAATTATTTTTACCCGTACAAGCAATCAAAATATAATCTGCGCTACGTACTTTTACATTTTCAAAGGTCATAAGCGAAGTGTCGATTTCGCAACCCAACGCGTTGATTACCGTCAATTCTTCCGCGATAAGCGTTACGTTTCTTACCGTATTCGCCGCGTTGCCCCAACGAGCAACCAAAAGACCTGTGTATCCGTGCGTATCTACCTTACCGTAAGGCCATTGCACTTCTTTATACGT
>JBGVRC010000027.1:0-49373 GCA_045128055.1 Candidatus Scatosoma sp.
CCGCCAAAGTCTTACTGGTCACTTCACTCATAATTACTCCTTACAAACGCAAATTTCGCGTTTTGTTTTATTGTTGATTTGCGTAAAATTGATACGCTTTTTCGGTCAGGGGATATACTTCCCCGCCTTTTTTTTGTAAAAATAATAAGGTTTGCCGCAGGGATTCCGTCAAGCAGGCGTTCAAATCCCTTCCAAAAAACAAAGCCCGCAACTCGTCCACGCCTTCATAACTTCTTTCCGTTTCCATCATATCGGCAAGAAAGACGATTTTTTCCAAATCGCTCATATCTTCCCGCGCGCTGGTATGGTAACGAATCGCGTTTAAAACGTCTTCGTCCGTCACGCCAAACGCCTTTTCCGCTACGTACGCGCCGGCGAATTGATGATACACTTCACTTGGAACGTTTCCCCATTGCATCGGCGGCGCAAAGCCTTGCAAATACGGCGAATCTTCGGGCAAATTCTTCGCGCAATCGTGAAACAAAGCCGCGGCAATCGCTTTTCTTTCGTCCACGCCAAACGCCACCGCTCGCGAAGCGGCAAGCTCGGCGACGCGCAAGCTATGTTCCCGTCTTTTGGGCGTTTCCAACGCCAACGCTTTGTCCGCATTCGGGACTTTATACAATCCCTTTTGCGCAATATACGCTTCCACTTTTTCGTCCACAAGCGGGCTTAAACGCATACCTGCCCCCGCCAAAACACGAATTTTGGTAGAAGAAATAGGCGCGCCGTTGTAGGTAAACGCTTGAAAGGGCTTATGAAAACGAGCGACAAAATCAGGCAATTCGTCTTCCCACCAAGCCTTTTGCGTTTCCGCCCTGCCGCAAACGGCAAGGGTTACGTCGCGTAAAATGCTTTCGGGATTTTTCCACGTAGGAAAATCGCGCAACATATCCGTACCCACAATCCAAAAAATTTCCGCTTCGGGATACCTTTCACGAAAATATTGACAGGTAAGGTAGGTATAACTCGTCCCTTTTTTTGCAATTTCATAATCGCAAACAGACACTTTGTCCATATCGCGAAAAGCAATGCGGCACATTTCCAAGCGGTCTTCGTCGGGAGAGAGCTTTTTCCCCTTTTTGTGCGGGGGCGCGTAAGCGGGCATCACAAAGAGCTTGTCCAAGCAAAGCTCCGCAATCGCCGCCTGCGCCAAGCGAATATGCTCTGTATGGATGGGGTCGAAAGACCCGCCGAAAATTGCAATTTTCATATCGCGCTCCCTACTTTTCGCTTTCTTTTTTACATTATACTATATCTTTTCGTTTTTTTCAAGTTTATGAGCGGCAAAATCGGTCAAAAATAACGCTATGAAAAAAATAGCTTTTATCTCCGACCTTATTTTCACCTTTTTCGTCAGCTTTTTATGCAGCGTTTTGCTGTTTCGACATTTACGCTTGGGGCTTTGGCTCGCCCTTGCGCTTGCCGTCCTTTGCGCGCTTCTTATCGCCTTTTCCGTCGGCGCGTATCTCTATTCCAAGCGCAAAAACGTGTTCATGAAAAAATCGGAAGCCGTCGAAAGAGAAAAATTTTTATCCCATCTCGCCCTGTCGGGCAACGAAGCCAATGCCGAGCTTTTAAAAAGCCTTCTTCTTTCGCAAGCGCCAAACTCTCAAATCAAGCGCACGGGGAAAAACCGTTTGACGAGCGCGGATACGGTGTATTTTTTCCTATTTACCTTTTCCCCTATCACCGCCGACGACGTCGCGCCGTTTACAAGGCTGAAAACCCATCGAAAGAAAATTTTGCTTTGCAATAAAGCGGATGAAACGGCGTTGGATATTTGCGGCAGATTTTCCATTGCAATCAAAACGGGGGACAAGCTTTTTGATGAATTGAAAGATGCGAACGCGTTGCCTAAAACCTTTTTGGGGGATACGAGCAACGACGCTGCAAAACGCAAATGGAAGCTTTGGCTTTCCAAATCCAACTCCCGCAGATTTTTGTTGAGCGCAACGCTTATTTTACTGCTCGCGCGGTTTACGCCCTTTTACTATTATTATCTTGCTTTTGGCATTCTTTTATTATTCGCCGCCGTACTCACGAGAATGTTCGGCAAAGAATAGCCCACTTTATGCAAGAATTTCTAAAAATACCCTACCCAGGTACGCGATGACGTCGCTTGCAAGGACGGAATACTCGCCCAGCTCTCCCGCGGCTTTCTCCGCCGCCCTACCCAAAATAAAACTGCCGAGCCCCGCCCCGTCGTAAGCGGACGCGCCCATTGCGCAAAGCCCTACTATCAAGCCCGACAAAACGTCGCCGCTGCCGCCTTTTGCCAGCGCCGACGTACCCGCCGTGTTGATTGCCAGCTTCTCTCCGTTCGTAACGACGCTCGCGGCGTTTTTCAGCAAGACGGAAATCTCCGTTTCGTCTGCAAATTGACGGGCAAGCTCTATTCCGTCTTCTTCTATCTCCAAAACCGAGCGCTTTGTAAGGCGCGAAAATTCTTTTACGTGCGGCGTTATCACGACGTCGCATTTTGCATTTTTAAAAAGAGCGAACAACTCGTCCCTATCGCATAAAGCCAAGGAATTTAAACCGTCTGCGTCGATAATCAGTTTCCCTGTATAATGTTGCAATAAATATACCGCACCCCTATTTACGTCGTCGCTTACCCCCATTCCCATACCGTAAGCGATAGCGTCATAATCAAGCAGTTGGCGCATATTTTCTTCATTGAACGCGTACCTGCCCCCGTCGTTTATGCTTTTAAGCAAAATTTCGGGCTGTTGCAAATAAAAAAACGGCAACAAAGCCTTGGGCAAAAACAAGGTTGTATATCCCGCGCCCGAACGCGCGCAGGCTCTCGCCGCCAAAAGCGCCGCGCCCGTGTACGCTTCGCTTCCCGCCACGATAGCCGCTTTTCCGTACGTACCCTTGTGCGAGTTGCGTTTTCTTTTCGGCAATCTTTCTTTCGCCCATTGTTTATCTATCCAAACGGCGGGTTCTTTTTGCGAGCAGTTTTTTATATATTCGTCCATAAGACGCATTTCTTCCTTCGATACAAGATACATACTCTTTCCCATCATAATTTAATCGACACTTCCGCTGCGGTAAAACGCTTGGTTTCCCCGTCAACGTCCGCCCATAATCCGCCTTCCTTATCCACGCGAACAAGGGTAGCAGGTACGCGTTCATCGCCAAAAATAAGCTCTACTTGCCGCCCCATATACCCTAATCTTTGCAGATATTCTTCCACGGGATAATCAATAGATAAATGCTTTATCAATCGTTTGGTAACTTTACGAACGGGGAATCTTTTACCCGTTTCACGGCAAAGCGTCGTCGCAATATCGTCCAGCTCGGCAGGCAAAGCGTTGTAAATATTCACCCCCATACCGATCACAGAAGAATGTAAATATTCCCCCGAAAAGGTATTTTCTGTCAAAATCCCGCAAATCTTTTTACCGTTTACGTGAATATCGTTTGCCCATTTGATAACGGGCTTTACTCCTAATTCTTCCAAGGTTTTACAAACCGCCACAGCCGCGCTCGCCATTTTTTCAAAGGCGCGTTTGGCGGGGAATTGCTCGTAAAAACGCAGGCAAGTGAGATACACGCCCCCTTTTTCGGAAGAAAAGGAGCGACCCTTCGTGCCCCTGCCCCCCGTTTGCCGTTTTGCCGTCACGATTAAATCTTGTCCATTCGCGCGTTTTTGCTTGGCGTAATCGTTGGTGGAAGCAAGCTCTTTAAACGCAATCCATTTCACTTTTTTTGTTTTCATCGCGTACCTGCCCCTATCCTTTTACTCGTCTTCCATTTCTCCAAGGGTAGAAAGCGCGCGTTTTGCCACTTCGTAATCAAACCCCTTGCCCATCAAATACCGATAGGCTTTTTGCAGGGTTTGCGCATCCGCAGTTTTGCCGCGCATATACTTGTTCAGCAACTCTTTCGCCGCCAAAAATTCCGTTTCGCCATCCAAATCCTGCAACGCGCCGTCAATTTCCGCGTCGGAAATCCCCTTGTTTTTCAACTCCATACGAATCAGCCTGCCGCCCTTCTTTTTCGCCGCAAATTCGACGTAGGCTTCGGCGTATTCGCCGTCGTTTAAAAAATTATACGAACGGAGCTTTTCCACCGCATAGTCTACCACGGCAGGCAAATATCCCTTTCCTTCTAAAAAGACGCGGATTTGCCTTTCCGTTTTTCGCGTAGCCGACAAATGGGTAAGCGCCTTGTCAAACGCCGTGTCTTTTTCGCTTTCCAGCTGTATTTCCGCCAAGCGTTCCGGTGAAATATTTTGCCCGACCTTCAAACGGTTTTTCACCGTCGCTTCCAATGTCAAGCCACAGCAAAACCGCCCGTCTACGTATATATTACACCGTCGTTTATCCTTGATTTGCGGCGTGATTGCCGTGATTTCGTTCAACCTGCGCACCCCCTATTTTGATTGCTACGCTATTATACCCCAAAAACCAAAAAATGTCAACCCATCGCGCCCCTTTTTCATCGGACGCCCCGCTTTTCTTCGCAAAAAAGCAAAAAAGCTCTTTGAAAGTATTTACTTTTGGCAAAAGATATGCTATACTGTATTCGTACGTATTTTTTAGTATATTTTTACAAAAACAAACCAAAGGAGCATGCTTATGAAAGTGCATACCGTTGATATTAAAGGCTTCAAAGCCGAACTCCCCATTCTTCCCTTGCCCAGCGGCATTTCCATCGCCTTTTTTAATTTACACGGCGACAGCGAGCTCACCGAGCATTGCGGAAAAGAGCTGGCAAAAGAGCTTAGCGACTGCGAAGTGCTTATCACCGCGGAGTCCAAGGGCTTGCAGCTTACCCATTGCGTAGCGAGAGAGCTTGGCCAAAGATATTACGCCGTGGCGAGAAAGACTCAAAAATTATATATGCAAGACGGTATTGAAGTGACCATTCAATCTTCCATCACAACGGGGAAAGAGCAAAAGCTCTATCTTTCCAAGCACGACGTAGACCTTATTAAAGGCAAAAAAGTGGGGATTGTAGACGACGTAGTTTCCACGGGCGCGTCCCTTATCGGTTTGGAAGACCTTGTAAAAAAAGCAGGCGGTATTATCCATAAAAAGGCTTTCGTTTTGGCGGAAGCGGACGCAGCGGAACGCACCGACGTCATTTTCTTGGCGACCATTCCCCTTTTTAAATAACTCGAACGCAATAAAAATCAAACGCTACAAACGTTACAAGGGACGGCTTTTGCCGTTCCTTTTTATATATTTTTTACCTTTTTTTCAAAAAGGCTTGCTTTTTACGCGTAAGTGATATATAATGTATTCATATCGAATAAGATAATGCAAAAAATGAAACAAGGAGCGTATGAATTATGTCTGATAACGTATACGACGAACAAACCCTTTCAGTCGAACAAGATTCCCCTGAAAAAAAACAACCCAAAAAGAAAAGGGAAAAGAAAAAACACCATCTACTTCGTAGAATTTTATGCTTCTTCCTTGGTTTCTTCTTTGGTATCTTTTCCGTGTTCGGCGCAGTTGCCGGCGGGATATATTACATAGCAAGCCACACGCTTGAAGAAACGGCGAACACGGTTGACGACCTTACGGGCGCAGGCTTGTACGACGCGCTCTTTGGATCGACCGACGCAGACGGCAACGTGACCGCAGGGCTTTTGAACAAAGAATACGCGCAAGCAACGCTCGGCGAATTTTTCAGCGAAGTCAGCGACGCAATCAGCGGGCTTAGCAACGGCAACGCAAGCTTAAACGATCTCAACGAAATCTCCCCTAAGGTGGAAGAAACGGTGAACAAGCTGGTCGACACAATGGAAGGCTACGGTTTCCAAATGAATACGCAAGAGCTTATGTCCACTCCTTTAAAGGGCGACAACGGCTTGGCGGCGTACGTTAAAGATTCCGTCTTTAACGCTTCCGCAGGCGATTTGTTTACAAGTTTTAGCGGCGAAGACCTTTCTCCTTTGCTTGCGACCATTTGCTACGGTGAAGAAGGCGTAGATTACGTAAAGGACGCAGACGGCAATATCACTATGCTCGGCGGCGCAACCAAAACGACGGTTAAAGACCTTATCAGCGAAGACCTTTCTTCCGTGTTTGATAAAATCACCCTTGACTCGGTTGTAAATATTACGCCCGACAACGACCTTATGTGTTCGCTTGCGTACGGTTCTTCCAACCGTTATCAATTCAACGGCGACGAAGTAACAATGTTACAAGTGCTTTACACGGTTGGCGAAGAAGGCGGCGCAGTTGTGCTTTTTGACGACGCCGACGAAAAAGTAGACGGCAAAGTAGACACCATTTCGGAGAATTTCTATAAGCTTACGACGGGCGAAAGCGTTTCTTACGTAAAAGACGGCAAGGCATACGCAGACGAAGCGTGCAAATTCCCCCTTCTTTACCAAAAGGTAAAAATCGGCGATTTGCAAGGCGACGCGCTGGATCTCATCGACGACATTTCGTTGAAAGAAGCTTTGGATTTAACCCCTACTTCTTCCCAACTTCTTCTTACGCTTGCAGGGTATAAAACGGTAAACGGTCAGCTTGTTGAAAACGGCAAAGCGCGCACCATCGGCGATCTTCGCACGCAAGGCGAAGAAGTGTTCGATGAAATCAGCCTTGCGGACGTTATGTCCTTGGAAGACAATTACGAAAGCAAAATCGTTATGCGCTTCCTTTACGGCAAAGCAGGCGTACATTATGATTTGAAGATGGTAGACGGCAAACCCGTCGTTACGATGAAAGAACAAACCGTCTACGTAGCGAAATCTAACCATAACACCGTTTACGACGAAGACGGAAAGCTTATCGTCGGCGGTACCGCAAACGAAACCACGCTTACTTATACCGCGCCCGACGGTACGCAATACCCCTATTTGCAAAAAGGCAGCAAGACCCTTGAAAACGGCGTAAAAGTATTCGTTCGTCAGCTTGCGGATGAAAACGGCAATCCCCTTTATTATCAACCTACTAAGCTTGCGGATTTGAAGGGGGACAGCAACATTATCGAAAACCTTATCAATACTTTGACGCTTAACGAAGTCTTTGAAGAAGACGTATTTGACAGCCACATTTTCTTGAAGCACGTTAAAAACGAAACCATCGAAACGTTACCCGACGCAATCGAACAATTAACCGTTGTCGAAGTATACGACGAAGAAGTGCATAATCCCGACGGCACGTTGAAGGGCTCCTGGAAATATCTTTTGACAAATAAGGATACGGGCGAAGTCGACGTACATATCACCGTCACCGATATGCAAAAAATGATTGACAATATGCAATGGAATATCCACCACGCAACCCTGTACGAATTAAAGGCAGACGGCGTTTTGGAAAACTTGGAAAAGGATATGCTCAACAAAGAAATTAAGCGTTCCATCTCCACCGCTTACGGCGAAGTGCAGCTTGCGCCCAACCTTCCTGCAAGCAAGGTATACCTTGGCGACTTGACGGTTGACGAAATGCTTGCATACGTAAGCAACATCATTATGTATCTGTAATCAACGAGATTTAAGGCGGAAACGTGCAGTTTCCGTCTTTTTTCGTCAAAAACGCCTTTATTTCTTCCAAAAATATGGAAAAAACGATTGACTATTTCATAGAAATAGGCTATAATAATTCAGCACGGTCAAAAAAGACCGTCACCTTGCATATCAGGGCAGATATGCCGAATAAGACCAGGAGGTGAAAAATATGGCTAAATACGAAATGCTTTATTTGCTCAACAACGATTTGTCTGACGAAGCAAAAGACGCGAAAGTAGCTAAATTCGAAGGCGTAGTAACTTCGATGGGCGGCAACGTTATTTCTTCGGACAAGTGGGGTACGAAAAAAACCGCATACCCTATCAAGTTTAAGAACGAATCGTATTACGTTCTTATGACGTTTGAAGCAGACGGCAAAGTTGTAGAAGAGCTTAAACGTATCGCGCTTATCGACGCCGACGTTGTAAGACGTTTGATCACGAAGCTCAACTAATGTAAGAGGGAAAACTATGAACAAGGTATTTTTAATCGGAAACTTAACGCGCGACCCTGAAACCCGCGAAACCCCTTCGGGCGTAACGATGTGCCGTTTTGCCATCGCAGTACAACGCCCCTATTCGTCGCAGGACGGCGAACGTCAAACGGACTTCTTCGAATGTACCGCTTGGCGCGGCTTGGGTGAAACGATTGCGCGCTACACCAAAAAAGGCAACAAGGTTGCAGTAAGCGGCAGCATTCAGCTTCGTAACTACGAAGACAATCAAGGTATGAAGCGCACCGCTGTCGATATTATCGTACAAGACTGCGAATTCCTTACGCCGAAAGCAAACGGCGACGCTTTTGACGAAGTTGCCGATGCACCCCGTATGTCCGCGCCCAAAAAGAAGCCCACGCTTCAAGCAATGGACGATGACAGCGACATTCCTTTCTAAGAAGAAAGGCACACTAAAATAAGGAGTCAAAAATCATGGAAGAAAAAGCACCTGTAAAAAAGGTATATAAGAAAGCGCCCCGTAAAAAGGTATGCGCATTCTGCCAGGAAAAGCTTGACGTAATCGATTACAAGGACGTAAATCGTTTGAAGAAATTTATCACGGAAGGCGGTAAAATCATTCCCCGCAGAATGAGCGGTACGTGCGCTGCGCACCAAAGAATCCTTGCAAGAGCAATCAAGCGTGCAAGAATTACTGCGCTTCTCCCCTTCAAAGGCGAATAATTGTACCTAATGTTATAAGACAAATTCAATTTCAATAAAAAGCACAAAAACTTCCGACCTGAAATTATATATAATCTTATAACAAAAAACAAAACCAAATAACCAACAAAAAAGCACTCTGCATCACCGCAAAGTGTTTTTTTATTTTACCTAAAAATATATATACTTCTACCCCCCCCCTTAACCTACCTCAATGCCTTATAAATCCTAGCAATTCGTCCCCCTCTATATATATAATAATATACATATTTTTTCTTAGTCCCCCTACCGACTGCGGAGTAGATATATAAGACAAGGAAACACTGCAAATGGGTTTATATGAGTCCCAATCACCACCCTTGACATCTTACGCTGGAAATGATATAATAAGGCGAATGCCATAAGGTTGCTTATTTAAGATAATATGTTCATAAAGTATATTGTCAATGCGTAATAAATTTGATACAATTTAAATTGTACTTATAAGGCATAGAAAGGTATTGAACCGTCAAAAACATCTATGCATGAAGGAGAGATAATCGTGTTACAACTGAAAAACGTCAAAAAATTTTATCAAGCGAAAGGCGGAAATGTATATGCTTTAAATAGCGTCAATCTTACCTTCCCCGAAAAAGGACTTATATTCATAAGCGGTAAAAGCGGTTGTGGCAAGACGACTCTTTTAAACGTAATCGGCGGCCTTGACGGAATAGACGAAGGCGAAATTTTTGTACAGGGCAAAAATCTTTCCAAATTTTCCGCACAGGAATACGACAATTATCGCAACACCTTTATCGGCTTTATCTTTCAGGAATACAACCTAATCCCCGAATTTACCGTAGAACAAAACATAAAAATCGCAATGGAACTGCAAGGCTCGTCCATCAGCGACGAAGCTTTTAAAAAATTGATTACCGACGTAGGAATCGCAAATCTCACGCGTCGCAAGCCATCCGAACTTTCTGGCGGACAACGACAAAGAGTCGCCATTGCCCGCGCGCTTATTAAACAGCCGCAGATTATTATGGCAGACGAACCGACGGGTGCGCTTGACAGCGCAACGGGAATCCAAGTGTTGGAAATTTTGAAAAAGCTATCGCAAGACAAGTTGGTCATCGTTGTTTCGCACGATAGAGAGTTTGCTGAAAAATATGCAGACAGAATGATTCGCCTTGTCGATGGGCAAATCTTGGAAGACGTCACGTTTTCGGAGAGTGAAATCTCCGCCAATCTAAACGATACGGAAGAAACGCTCATTGTAAAAGAAGGCGCCGACCTTTCAAGCAATGAAAAAGACGTACTTGCCCTTGCCGTGAAAAACCGCAAAAAAATCACGTTTACGGAAAAGCTTTCCTATCGTGAACGCAAGGAAACGGGAACCGTTACTCTACCCCATCGGGATACCATTGCGTTCAAAAAAAGCAAAATGAAATTAAAGAGCGCCGCATTATTAGGCGTAAAATCACTTGGCGTGAAACCCTTTCGCCTTGCGTTGACCATTTTAATTTCCGCGCTTGCCTTTGCGGTGTTTGGCATATTTGACACGCTTGCCAATTTTAGCGTTGAAAGCGTGCTGAAAAATAGCATCAAAACAAGCCCTACTTCTACCCTGACGACAACTTTTCAATATATGTCCGACGGCGATGAGTGGCAAGAAATAAAGGTATCTCAAAATAAAATTTCACAGCTTGCGCAAAGTACGTCGGGCGTGGCGAAAGGAATTTTTGATTTAGACGATAACACAGCGGGTAGAGTGTATTATACCTATCCCATTTTGGAAATCAGCAGTAGCTCCGCCGTAAAAGGCAAACATTATTACACTGATTCCATTTCGGGGTTCATTGCATTCAACAAAAGCAAAGAGATAAACTCGGACGGTACTTTTAAAGATTTCCCTTATCGACTGATTTATGGAGAATATCCTACGCTTTCGTACGCAGACGACGGTGAAGTTGACCCGTTAAGCCTGGATAAAGTCGCTATTTCTACATATCTTGCGGATTCGATTCTTTATTATTTGCAATTCTCGCCGCTCAATGGAGAAACCATAGCAACATACACCGATTTGCTTTCCAAGCAAATTACCGTTCGTCAGAAAAAATACACGATTACGGGAATTATTGACTGCGGGGAAATTCCATCGAAATACGATTCGTTAAAGGACGAGCTTTATTCTAAATACACAACGAGTGCGCTCGCGGAAGACTATAAGACGTATATCCATTCAGGCGCGCACCAATGCTTCTTTGTCGCGGACGGCTTTTTGCAGGCGCTTAACGAAGAAAATCCCTTGCCGAGCGTATATTATTCGGGCGATAGCACGTGGTCGCTTTATACGTCCGATACTACGCGGAGCAAATCTTGCCCGAATTATATGTATAATGCAAGCGAATTCGCTGAAAATAACGTCTTATTTTTTAGTGACGCAGCCCGCGTCGGAATGGAGCTTGCGGACGATGAAATATTCATTGATTTCAATAATATAAGGGCGTTGTTAGGTACGTATATTTCCAATTTAGGCTCTAACAACGACCGTTCGACGGTAAAAGCTTTGCTTGAAAATTTGGCAGCAGGTACGTTTGAAACCAATCGCCAAAGCTTGGACGAGATACAACGGATACTTAATATCGATTTAACGACCGATGAAATCACGAGGGTAACGCTGACAAAAACGTCAAACTGGACGAAAGAAACAATATCAAAGGATTTGAAAATAGTAGGCATTTATTTTGGAAGCAAAAGCAATACTAGCGATACTACCTTTAAATTTGCATTAAGTGAGAATTTGATGCGCGAATATAAAGTGTATGAACAACAGGGCGACTATTCAAAGATACTTTTTTCCAAATCCTGCTTAACCGCAGGCGCGGACGAAATCACCCGTCTTATAACCAACGAGCAGGGATTTGCGTTGCAATGGTATAATAACCCCGTATTAAGCGTGCTTTATTCCAACGAAGGCATCATAAAGCAAGTTGCCAATTTGTTTTTATACGCCGCGCTTGCGCTTGTATGCTTCTCCGTATTTATGTTGTATAACTATATCAGCACGAGCATTTCCAACAAACGCAGAAGCGTAGGCGTACTTCGCGGATTAGGTGCGAGTGGGAAAGACGTATTGCTTACCTTTTTAAGCGAGAGCCTTATCATTGCTTTGATTAACGGTATTTTTGCAAACGTGTTTGCGTCGATAGGCTGTATGCTTGTCAATTCTTACGTAATGAATACGATGAACATCTTTGTAGCTTTTGCATTATTCGGTTGGCGGCAAATTCTATTGATTACAGGCATTAGCCTTTGTGCGGCGGTTGTTTCCTCTGCGCTTCCTATCGTAAAAATTTCCAAGAAAAAGCCCGTTGAGCTGATTCGTACGTCCTGACGGGAAAGTCGTTATAGTAAGCAGATAGAGTTTAGGATATGTCGCGCGAGATATTCCATTGCAATCAAGCGCAAATTATATATAGCAAAGCCCGCGGCGTTTCGCCGCGGGCTTTGTCCGTATTTATGCCTTATTTCTTGAAATCAATTTCTATGTCGCCGTGTTCGGAAGTTATTTGCAAAAGCTTGCTTCCGCCAAGCACGTCGCGAATATTCGTTTCGCCGTATCTAATTTGCACCTGCACAGTATAATCCGCTTTTTCGCCGTAAAGGGTTGCTTCTACGTCGCCGTATTCCATCTCAAACACCGCTTTATCCGCCTGCAACATATCGATATCCACGTCGCCGTGCTCCATTTCGATATATACTTCTTTTGCCTGCAACGCGGCTTTTTCCACTTCCAAATCCCCGTACTCGGAAGACAAATACATCTTATCCGCTTGCGCATTGCCCAGTTCTATATCGCCGTGGTCTATTTCAATACGCAAGGTGTTTGCGCAAACAATTTCCGCCCCTTTCGCATTCATGTCGCCGTATTCCATCTCCAAAACCAAAGCGTTTACGTTCGCCTTGCCGCGTATCACTACGTCGCCGTAATCCAAATCCAAAGCCAAGTCGTACGCTCTTTCCGCAGGCAACGTCACCGTCATTTTCGGAGTAAAACTACCAATCCAGTCCCAAAAATAAAACTTTTCTCTTTCGGAAATAACAAGACTTCCCGCAGTTTCGCTCACCGTCACCACGTTTAAATTTTCGCCGTCTTTCTTCTGCTTTTGGGGATATTCCACCGTAACGGAAGTCGCCGTTTCGTCAAAGATAATCGCTACGTCCGCATCTTCGTAATCAATTTTTATTGAAGTAATCACATTATCCGCGCTTTCTTCAAAACGCTTGGTTTCGTACTTTGCCGCAGACAAAGCTTCCAGCTTAAACCCCGCCGAAGCAAAACCTATCACGAACACGATGCCGCCGATAACCGTCAAAGCCACAGCCCCTACCAATAACCATTTAAGTATTTTTTTCATAATTAGTCACCCCGCTTATAAATCCACAGCAACACTTTATAACAAGCGATTGCCAGATATTTGGTTGCGTAATAAAAAACCACGCACATCAAAAATCCCACGCCGATTGCCGCCAAGCTCATACCAAAATGCGCCAAAACGCCGCCCGTTTCCATACCGAAAAGCCCGAAGAAAAGGGAACAAACAGCGTAAACACCGCCACCTAAAACCATCGCGCCGCCGCCTATACAACTACCCGCAAAAGCGGCGATTACGCCGAGCGCAACCCCTGCCAAGGGCAAAATGATAAACAAAGTCAAAAGCGTCATACCCACAATCATCGAAGGCGTCCATTTTGCCTTGTTTTTTTGTACGACGAGCTTTTTAAGCTTTTCCGTTATGGGCGAATGGACAACTTCTACGCCTTCCGCGCCCTTGTCTACGTTCTCTTTACCCGCTTCCTGCAAGATTTTTTGCGCGCATTCTTCGGGAGAGCCGAACTCCGCTAAAATTTCGTCGCTCGTTACCCCCGCTTCTAATTTATCCGCGTATATCTCACGATAATATTCGACAATTTGAAATCTTTCTTCATCGCCGAGCGGCTTTAAATTTTCTAATAATGTGCTTTCCCATTCTATCTGTTTCATACTTCTTCTCCTTTCAAAATAAATGCGCTGATTCGGTTAAACTCGGACATGGTATCGACAAATTCGGAAATTTTATCCAAACCAAGCTGTGTGATCCCGAAATATTTTCGAACGCGCCCATTATAAATTTCACTTCTCGTTTGCACCGCTCCGCTACTTTCCAACCTTCGTAAAATCGGATACAGCGTCGATTCGGAAATTTCTATATACGGCGCCATATCGGAAATAATTTTGTATCCGTACGACTCTTTCTCTCGTATCGCAGCCAAAATGCATACTTCCAACAATCCCTTTTTTAATTGAGCGTCCATGCAATCCCCTTTTTATGATTTTGTGGGTCGTTAATACCACCCTTCGCATAATATTATACATTGCATAGTATAGTTTGTCAATAGGTTTTCGAAAAATTTTTTTAATTTTTTTAAAAATTTTTTTGCAAACCGCAAAAAAAGAAAACCTACCGCGTAGCGGTAGGCTTCGTCCTTATATCCTAAATCTTATTCCATTTCCATATCCGAACGGATCGCCCAGCGCATTTTTGTGGACTTCGCGCGGCTGTTTTTCATACATTCTTCCGCAGACGGACGAATGACGTCGCGCGCCACTTCGCTGTAAATCCCCATTCGGTTAAAGGTTTGAAAAGCCTTTTTGACAAGTCTATCTTCCCCTGAATGGAAGGTGAGAATTGCCGCCCTGCCGCCAGGTTTTAAAACGCTGGGCAGTTTTTCCAAAAAGGCATACAGCACTTCAAATTCGCTGTTGATATCAATACGGATTGCTTGAAAACAGCGTTGGCAGGACTTTTTAACAGCTTCTTTTTGTTCGTACTTGGGCAAAAACGCCAAGGCTTCCGCAATGCAGTCGCGAAGCTGCGTAGTCGTTTCAATCGGACGACACATATACCGCCACTTCATAATGTTGGCGGCGATTTGTTCGGCGTACGGCTCGTCTGCGTTCTCGATAAGCATATACTCGATTTCCTTGCGGTTTAGCTCCAACAACCGCTCCGCGCCCGAAACCCCTTTTTCGGGGTTTAAACGCAAATCCAACGGCCCTTCCACCTTATAGGAAAAACCGCGCGCGGGATTGTCAATTTGCATAGAGCTTACTCCCAAATCCGCCAAGACAAAATCAAATTTTTCGCCCGTATCGGCAACTACTTGGTCAATATCGGCAAAATTTTGCAAACGCACGGTGAGAATATCCGCGCCAAAACCCGCGTCGCGAAGCCGTTTTTCCGTCTTTGCCGATTCGATGGGGTCAACGTCCAAGCCGTAAATATGCCCCTGCCCGTTTAATTTTTGCAGCATAGCGCGGGTATGCCCGCCATAGCCAAGCGTCGCGTCCAGCCCCACCTGTCCCGTTTGAATATCTAAAAAGTCCAAAATTTCCTGCACCATAATGGAAATATGCATACCCGCAGGCGTATGTCCCTTATCCAAGATATGCTGTACGTCCGCAGCGTACTTTTCAGGGTTCAATTCCTTATATTTTTCTTCAAAACGCTTGGGATGCGTACCCGAATAGCGTACTCTGCGCTTATGCGGTGTAGCCGTCGTATCCTTCCTTTCTTCCATAATCATTCCTGCCTATTCTTTTTACGCTTAAAAACGCCTTGCAAAGCCGCGCGCTTTGTTTCGGGCAACAAAAGCCATACCGTAATGCCGATAAAAGCCGCCCAACCCATCACGCATAAGGCGTTTGCCCAGTTGATATATTCCGCTTCAAAGCGAACGGATAAACGCCCGCTTTGCTTGATTTCTACCGTGACAAAGCCGTTTTCGCCGTGGTTTGCCGTAAGCTTGGTTTGCTTGCCGTCTTCCGTCGTCAAAATAATTTTATATCCTTTGTAGTAGTAAGAAGGAAGCTCTAAAATCCCGCCTTCTTTCCCAACGGAAACGTCCAAAGCATACTCCCCTACGCGCGTTCTTTGTAAATTGCTCGCCAAAGCTTCCCCTTGTAAGGTCAAAACGCCAAATGCTTTGTCCTGCAAATACGCCTTAAACGCAGGCGCATTTTTATAAGACAAGGTAATTTTGCTCTCATTTCCGTCCTTAACCGTTTCTAAACGGACTTTTTTTCCGTTGTCATAGCTCGTCGCCGTAATTTCCAACTGTTTATTACTGCTTGCCGTGCGGAAACGGTATACTTCCACCCCTGCAAACGCTTCGTAAGGTATATTTAAAATCGCATAGCCCTTTTCTCCCGTCTTTTGCGCGATAAAGGATACCTGCGACAAAGCGTCGTAATTCCCCACTTCGGAAATCGTCATATTCGTTTGCGTAATCAGGCTCTTTTTCAAACGAGTGGAAACGTAGCTCCATTTGCAATTTTCAGGAAAATAGTCGCCGTGTTTTCCCGCGCCAAGCCCGTAAAATTCGCTCCGCCCCGTAATCTCGTCCACCGCTACTTGGGTTTGCAGACCGGTGTTTTGATAGGCGTTTAGCATATCCTTGTTGTGCAACGACGCCACCGAGCCATACGCCAAAAATCCCACGCATAAAAACGCCGTGAAACAAAGCTTACAAAACTGCTTTGCGCTCGGTTTTTTCGGCAAACGAATGACGTATTCGCGCTCTTGTTGCTCCGCCAAGCCTATAAAAGCTTCTTTGATTAAAATGCAAATTTCTAACGCGCATACCACGCCGCCGAGCAAAAGCAAACGGAAGGTATACTGTATCATACGCAAAAAGTTGGGCATAATCCCCCACGGAAAAAAGTGGGTGAACATAAAGGCAATCAAGCACGAAGCAACCAACAGCGCCGTTCTGCCAGCCGTACGCTTTTTCCTTGCAAAAAAGGCGTACCAAACCGCATACAAAAAGCCTATCCCGCAGGTAAATGCGTAATCAAGCATCAAAATGCGCTCGGTGAAGTATTTTTTGGTGTTTACTTCCATTTGCGCGGGCGTTTTGCTCATTTCATCGGCTACCGTTTCACCGTAATTGATAAACATAGGCAAATAAAAGCTTGCCGTAATTAACAAAACGATCAGCGAAGCAACCGCCAGCCACAACCAACTTTTGTTGGCGAGCACCCGTTTGCAATCGATACAAAGCCAAACGGCAAGGAAGATAGCGATATACACCGTCATTGTCAAATGCGACAAAATCGACAAGGAAAAACCAAGCGTAAACAACGGGAAAAACAGGCGTATATTTTGCTTATACAACAGCTCGTACACACCCCAAACGATAAGGGGCATAGCAAGCATAAGGAAAATTTCCGTAAAAGCGAAGCGCACGTACAAATTCCACCAAAAATAGGGATAGCAAATATACGCTATACTGCCGATGGTCGAAATCACGTTGCTTTTGAACGCTCTGCGCAGGAAAAAATACGTTACGATGCCCGACAAAGCGAATAAAAACAAAAATTCCACGTACAACGCCCATACGATCGGCAGGTTGCAAAGCTTCATCAAAACCACGCAAACGCCTGCGGGAACGGTCGAATAGAACAAGCCCGTGCCATAGCCGTAATCTCCGCCGATAAGCTCGGTTATTTTAGAGAAAAAACTCCCCTTATCCCAAGCCGCGGACAAGGAACGAATTACGTTTAAATGATAGCGAATATCGTGCCCTGAATGGTTTTCGCTGCGCCCAAACGACAACAAAATAATCGCCGACAGCGCAAGCAACACAGCGCATACTGCAAGATGAAAATATTTACTTGTATAAAAATTTCTTTGCTTTGTCATAACGCGCTCCTTTTTTATATTGTAGCACATACACACGCGCAAAACAAGTAAAAAATGCTTTTTCGGACAAGTTTTTCTTTTGTTTTTACCGTTGTATCTATTCCTGATTGCTAAAAAATAAAGCAAAACAATTAAAAAATCGAGTTGATTTCAGCACTGCGCTATGTTATAATAAACAAAAGACGCTGGTAAAATTTAACAAAGAGGTAAAGATATGAAAAAATTTTTTCTTTTTCTTGTAAGCTGCGTTTCCCTTTGTTTAGGACTTGCTTGCGGCGGCTCTAACCAAGCGGAAAGCAGCTCGACGCCACAAAGCTCTATCCAAAGCGAAGAAAGTTCTTTTTCTCACGAACATCGCGTTGCGCGTATCTCGCCGCAGCCTTCCACCTGCTCGAAAGCGGGCAATATCGAATATTACTTTTGCTGGGGTTGCAACGGGTACTTCTTGGACGAAAACGCAAGCATAGAAAGCACTTTTGAAGCTACACGCACGGAAAAATTGCCGCATACGGGTAGTAAAATAGAAGAAATCAGCCCTACCTGCGGAGAATCAGGGGTAAAAGAGCATTGGGTTTGCTCCGTCTGTGAAAACACCTTTGCCGACGAAGCCTGCACAACGCCCTTGGTGGGTACGGCTCTACAACTTCCCAGCCTGGCGCACGAAGGTATGCTTCACCGCCAAGGCTTTCCTATCAACGGCGATGAAAACGGCGAAAAAGAGCATTGGTATTGCGCACATTGCGACGGCTATTTTTTAGACGCAGACGGAACGGAAAAAGTGACAAAGGAAGACGTTATTTTGTATTCAGTTATTAACATTCCCGATTTTGTTATAGAAGTACCTGCCGGGCGCGACCCTGTCGTGTTGCAACTTTCCGACACGCAAATTATTGACGGCGCGCAATCCCGTCCCACACATTCTTCGGGGGATAAAATCACCTACGCCACTCATTTGATCAAACAATATTGCTATGATTACTTAACGGAAATTCTCCAAGAAACCGACCCCGATTTGATTATTATCACGGGCGACCTTGTCTACGGCGCATACGACGACAACGGAAGCGTATTAAAAGCGTTTATCGAGTTTATGGACAGTTTTCAAATCCCTTGGGCGCCCGTATTCGGCAATCACGAATCGGAAAGCAAAATGGGCGTCGATTGGCAATGCGAACAGCTTGAAAACGCGCAGTATTGCTTGTTTGAGCAAAAAGAACTGACGGGCAACGGGAATTATTCCGTCGGTATTAAGCAGGGCGGAACACTGAAACGTGTATTTTATATGCTCGATTCCAACGGCAACACGACGGCGAGCAACGAATCCCTTGCCAACGGCCACACCGTTGCCAGCGTAGGGTTTAACAACGACCAAATCGAATGGTATACCGAACAAATCACAAGATTGAAAGAGCTTTCCCCCGAAACGAAAATTTCCTTTGCTTATCATATTCAGCAAGCTATTTTTGGCGAAGCATTACAAAAATACGGCTTTAATCAAAAAGAAAAATATCAACATATTCTCATTGACTATGCCGAAAATAAAACACAAGGCGATTTCGGCTACGTCGGCAGACAAATGAAAGACGGTTGGGACTCTTCTAAAAACGTTTTCAACGGCATGAAAGCGCTTGGCGTAGATTCCATTTTCGTCGGACACGAGCATTGTAACAGCGCAAGCGTCGTTTACGAAGGAGTCCGTTTTCAATACGGGCAAAAATCCAGCGAATACGATAGATACAACGCCGTCACCGATGAAAATGAAATTATCGATACGGCTATTTGGAAAAAGACGGGCACTCCCCTTGTCGGCGGCAGCGTCATCGTCCTTTCCAAAGACGACGGAAGCATAAAAGACGCCTATATCTATTATTGCGAAAACGCAGGCGGCAACGTCGATTGGGACAAAGTCGCGCAAAAATAAATGGTTATCTTACAAAGCCCACGGCATTTTGCCGTGGGCTTTTGTGTATCAATGCATAATTGTTTTACAAGCGAATCATACTTTCGTCTTCTTGCAGAACGCCGTTTTCATAATACAAAGTCTTTACTTCGTATTTACCAAACGACAAAGCAAGCTCTTGCCCAAATACGCGGCAAGTACATTCCGCTTTATTCGCCGTATTGTTGAAAAGACGGATTGCCCAAACGTTTTCGGCTATTTTACGAAGGGAAGTAAGGACAACGTTCGTATTCGATAAGGTTACGACGCTTTCTCTTTCCGTCTTACCGTTACCGTGGGGATAACCGTTCAATACGTAAGGCTTTTGGGTAAATTCAATCGCATTTTTTTCCAAAGCTTCGCGTTTATCCAGCGCAAGGCGGAACGCAAACGAATGTCTGCCCTTTTCCAAATAATCGTTGCAACGTTTATCGTCCACGATAGGCAAATTGCCAATAGGGTGCGCGCAATATACCGAGCCGTTGAACAAGGTAACGTACAAAACGCCCTTTTCCATCGAACAGCCGCCGATATAGTTCGCGTACACGCAAAGCGCGTTTTCGCCGTCGTCAATACCGCAGAATTTTTGCGCGCATTGTTCTTGCTCCGCCGTGTACGTCTGCGTACCAAACGCGGTTTGCCCGATGAAATCGCCCTTGCTTGCAAAAGGAAGCGCAAGCTTTAAGCCCTTGCCGTCTTCGTTCCAAACCACTCTTACGTCCACGTCGATATACGGATGAGCCGCGTATACTTTGTAATATACGTACACTTCCGAATTACCCAACGCGTACACGTTTTCCAAGCGGGTATAAATAGGACCGCGCTCTACGATTCTACCAACGATTTTAGGCTGCATCGCTTGATAGTTGCTGCCAACCGTAACCATATCCCAACCCCAAGGGTCTTCGTTGTCGTCAAACACGGTAGGTACAAACGCGTCGCCCGCCAAATATTCTTTGCCGTTTACGACAAAACTCGACAAACAACCGTTTTCCGTTTGAAAATCCGCCTGTAATTTTTCCGTTTCAAAGGTAAATTGCTGCGTTCTATCCAAAACGAATTTTTTACCCACTTTTGCTTCGATATCGAACTTCGTCACGGACATGGGTGCCAGCTTTGTCGAAATCGCTAATCTTTTTCTTCTGTCAAAATTGATGTTGGAGTCTTCCTTAACGATTTGGAAAGGAACGGGCTTTCCGTTTTGCGTAACGGAAAATTCATACCCTTCCATATCCGAACCGATGGGGTCTAACATAAGGAACTCTCCTTCGATTACCCCGTCAAATTCGTACGGGTGCGGGTTAAAAGCAAACAAAGGATAGGTTAAAGGTTTTACTTTTTCGTATTCGTTCATAAGCGCCATAAACGCCTTAGCAAACGCTTTATCCAGCAATTCCATCGCGTAATCGGCGCGTTGCAAGCTACTTTCTTCGCCTATGCGAACGCTCGTCCCCGACAAAACGTCGTGGAATTGAATCGCCGCCATACACTTTTGCGCTTCCGCAAGCAATTCCATAGGGTACGAAACCCCCAACTCCTTTTCCGCAACTACGCAAATCTTTTCGGTAATCAAAAGCTTGTTTTCAAGCTCCGCGTGTTTTTGCTTGATACGGCTGTCGGACGCGTAGCATTTTACAAGGATATGTTGCAACGCCGCGTCGTAATCTTCCGTCGTATGGATCGCGTTGATAAACGCTTCGGGCGTGCTATGCAACACCTTAACGCCCTGTTCTTCCATTTCCTTTTGGAATTCTGCAATTTCCGCCAAGTCCTTTCTCGACGCGCCGCCGCCGTGGTTGCCTACGCCCCAAAGCGCAATCCCCACTTCTTCGTCGCTCCAAGGTTGCATTTTACGCTTGATGTCGTTTACCGCTTTGCCCAGCGCCGAGCAATAAATGGTTTCGTCTTCGCAACGCACGCCTTTTACGCTGCTGCCGTCAAAACCGATCCAGTTGAAATGCATATTGGGTAGATCCATATGCCCTTTCATCGGACGACAGAATAAATAGCCGTTAAAGCCGCACTTTTTCAAGATTTGAACCAAGCCCTGCGTATGCCCAAAAGAATCGAAATTGAGCGCAACGGTGGGCCTATAATCAAATTTTTCTTTAAAGTACTTCAAGCCCGTTTCCATTTGACGGACGAAGCCTTCGCCGCTGGGCGCGTTGCAGTCGGGCTGGACGTACCAGCCCCCCATAATATGCCATTTGCCCTTTTTAACGAGTTCTTGGATACGCGCGAACAAAGCGGGGTCGAATTCTTCTATGTATTCGTACAACAACGCTTCGTTGTGACAAAAGATATAGTCGTATTCGTCCGCAAGCTCCGCCGCCGAATAAAAAGTAGCGAGTGCCGCCGTCGCGCCTTCGTTCCAGTCCCATTGCCAAACGGGGTCTAAGTGCGCGTTACAAATCAAATGCAATTCTTTCATAAAAAGCTCCTGTTCTTTCGCTGAAAATTATTCTTCTACTACGTTGACCGTCAAAGTCGTTTGCGCGCTTTGACCTTCGTAGGACGCAAGAATAGTAAGGGTTTCGCTGCCTGCCTTGCAAGCCACGATTTTGCCATCTTCCACACGGATAATATCCGAAGCAATCGTTTGATATTCGATTTGCGCGCCGTCTACCACAGCGTCGCCAAGCTTCACGCTTGCTCGAATAGCAAGAGTATCCCCAACGTATAACGTAACGTTGCCCGCTTCGTAAGGTACGGAAACGGAAAGCAAGGGTTCTGCTTTTTTCGCGGTAACTTTAATAAGGCACATTGCCGTTTCGTTGCCAAATCTTGCATAGCAAATGGTTTGACCTTCCGCCAAGCCCGTAATCACCCCGTCGCTGGATACGCTTGCAATTTGCGGCTCGCGCATCGACCAAAGAATAAATACGTTCTTTTTAGAAGTTACCACTTCCGCCTGCGTCGTTTCCCCTATTGTGATAGTGATTTCGTTTTGTACAAATTCTATACTGCTTTCTTGCGCTACGCTACTGGACGTATCGCCGCCACCGCCGCACGCCGCAAAACAAAACATACACGTCAACGCCGCCAATATACAATATATGATTTTCTTCATAATACCCCCTATCAATCAAGAAGACTGCCAAAGCCCGCGCCTTCTTGCACTTCGGATAATTTAAACAAGTTTACGTAATATTTAAATTCTGCTCGCATTTGCGTAATTTCTTCGTCGGAATAATACGAAGGCAAAATGGTAAGCTTGATATACGTGGGCGACAAACGTTCTTTCATCAATCTGTTTTTCAAGGTCGTGAACAATTCGGGATTGCTCTTTTCGTATTTTTGAATATCGGCAAGCGCTTTATCAAACACCTTGTCGATGCTTTCAATAACGGGTTGCGACCATAAAACCGAGTTGTTGATCGCGCCGTAAATACCGCCTGATTCGGGACTGATGATATTTTGATAATACGCGTATCTATCGCGTACAATTTCGTAATATTCGTACATTTCGTCCGCCGCGTCTTTATAATACGCATTCATAAACTTGCGTACCAAATCGTCGTAAGACAAGGACAAATCCCACATCAAGTTGGATTCTACGTACGAACGCATTTCTTGGAAGCAGGTCGTATAGCTGTCCGCCGCCTGCGAAGTCATACACGACACGCCAAGCTCTCTACACGTTTCGTACATACCCTTAACCGTACCGAAGTTGTTGAAATTGATAAGATAGCTGCGGAAGTTGATGTCGTACAAATACATAATGAGCTGTCCGTCCGCGATAACGCTCCATTCGCTCAAATTCTTATAAACGTCCGCATTCTTCGTGCTGTCGATTTGGAAAGCAAAGTTTGCGCCGATGGGCGTATAGAAAATATACAAATCGTCCGCAGGAATTACTTTGTCGCTGTACGCAACGATTTTTCCGTCGTCCGTCTTTTTCACGGGAGCCGCTTCCGCGCCGTAATACGCGTAAATGACGTATTTTACCTTTCTGCCGGGTTGATTTTCGTTTAACCAAGCGTTCGCCTTTTCGATAACGTTGTTCATAAACGATACTTGCAAGCCCGCGGGGTTGCCCGCATATTCCGCCATAGCCGCTACGCATCTATCGCAGTCGCAATAGCTGATGCTGTCTTCTTGACCGAACATGAAATATTCCGCTTCGGGGTATTTTTGGAAAAACTCAATAAAGCGTTTTGCCGTTACTTCTTCCAACACTTCGCCACCCGTCCAGCAAAGCTGAATAGCCGACGTGCCGTATTCGCTGAACCAGTCGGGGTGGTGTTGATAATGGGTAATCCCCCTTCCGCAACCAGCCAAACCGCAAGTACAAGCCGCGTCAGGCAAGACGTATTGCGAAACCTGACCGTGTCCCCAAGTAATAAACCCAAAATTCGAGCTGGGGGAAGTCATACGATAACGCATTACGCTCGTCGAATCGTCGCGAAGGTCTGCTTTGGGCAACATACGCATTTCAAACGTAGGATTTATCGTATTGCCTTCGTAATAATACAAAGGAATATCTTGCGTGGACTTGCAATAAATTTCATCCGCAGCGTAAAATTCATAATCCACAGCGTCGTTTAAGAAATCGTAAACGCCGTAGAGAACGCCGCTGCTGCTGGTGTTGTCGGGACAAGAAATATAGACGTTGTTTTCTACCGTTTTAATGTAATAACCCGATATTGCAATCTCGTCTTCGGTAAGCGTAAGCCCCACCTTTTCGTCCCACAACGAAGTATGTCCAAGCGAAATGACTCTGTTTTTGTTTTTAAGCTGGCTTTCCGTAACAACGGAAATACTGTTTCCCGTCGCTTTGCTAAGGTTTAAGGACAATTCCGAAGCCGCAAAGCTTTCGTAATAGTTTGCGTCGTCGCGGATCAAAATGCTGTATTCGCTGACGCCGCCGTGATAAAGATATTCGTTCGCTACTTGTACGAGCGGCTTTTCGCCGCTTTGCTCGCTTTGATTATCCCCGCCGCAAGCAAAGCTCGGCAACAATAAGACGGAGCACAAAAGAGAAGCGATAATACGAGTGATGTTTTTCTTCTTCATTTTCTATTCCCCCTTATTTTACTTCAAACGCGATTTCTTCAATCGTCGTATTGTAATATTCGTCGTACGCTACGATTCGCAATGTATAGACGCCTTTCTTGTTCACGATAAAGGTGTTTTTGTCCGCCTTGAACGCGCTTTCGTACAATTCGTTTTCTTTGTCGAGCAAGGACGTCACTTCTCCGTTCTCGCTATAATGCAACAAACGCATTTCGTTGTTCGGCAAAATCAACGTTACTTGGATATAACAATTTTCCCCGTTGTCAGTTGCCGAATAGGTGGGAATTTTTACCTTACTGCCCACTTTATACGTATCTTTCAAGGTATTCTTCACCGTAAGCGTAGGCGCAGTCGTATCGTTAACAAGAATGGTATAGGGAATGGTTTCTCTATTGCCATTGCTGTCTTCCGCGTAATAATTTACTTTATAATAGCCCGCTTCGCTCAGCGTAATATCCAAAGGCTCGCCTGCGTCGCCTTCACCAAGCACCGCGCCCTTCGGGGATTCTACCGTGATGGTGAATTTGCTGATTTGGCTGAGCACGTCAAACGCTTTTGCCGTAGGAATATACGCTTTTGCGCCCAACGCCTGACGCATAACGAAAGAACCGTCCAAAAGGATTACGGGTTTGATTTCGTCCGAAGCTTTTTCAAGCTTACTCTTGCTATACCCCATCGTTTGGTTGCAAATTTGCTTGATAAAGATAGACGAAGCGCCTTTCACTTCTTCAAATACGATATTCAAATACAACTCGTCGGAGAAGCCTTGGAAAGGTTCGCCGTTGTCATAGGCAAGCATAGACGCGATGGCCACGCCGCTGGTATCGATAATCTTCGTTCCGTCGGCAGAGCACGCGAAGGTCAACAAATCCTTACTGGTGGTGTATGCCATTTTCCCTTTATAGCCGGGCAACTGCATAGACCAAACGTCGTCTACGCTGTCATAGAAAAGCTGCGCGGTGACGGAAAGGCTGCGATTTTTCGCGTCCGTCAATACGATTGCCATTTTTGTGAATTGCGTCGTTTCTTTCGCGTAGGAAAGGGTCAAGCCAAAGCCTTTTGCATACAAAGGCTTGATAAATTGCAAATCGCTGTCCTTTGCAAAATGCAACGCAAGGTATGCTTTCTCGTTGACGATTTCCACTTCGTCTTCGGTGTAGAAATATTCGTTTTTGTATTTACCGTCTTCGGTGTCCGCAACGGAAATCACGCGCGTCCATTCGGAAGTACCCGTAGCGCCTTCCGCTACGTAACGGATTTCCACTTGTTCGCCGTCCGCTTTAAACAAACCTTCTTTCAAATCGCCGTTCACGTACGTCTTGCAAGGAAGCTCTACGATTTCCCCTGCAACCGTTTCTACGACAAGGAATTGCGGCAACGCGTAGGTAAAGCCTTTGATAAGCTTGCTTTCAAAAATAGGCTCTTCCACAAACTTGGGTTGCTCTGTTCCCGTTGCGTTGATTTCTATCACGCCGTACGCTACCGTACCCAAATAATCGGTGACGGTATAAACGACTTTATATTCGCCAATTTTCGTAAGCTGTAAGGTGTTTTTCACGTCCAAAATTTCTTGGTTGGGCGCGTACACAACGCGTTCCACTTCCAAACAGCCGCTACCGCCGAACACTTGCATTTCCGAAGCCAAAGGAATTTCTACCGTTTGGTATACTTCCGCTTCAATCAGGCTTTCTTCAATACCGATAAGAATATTCGGAGTGCGTTCCATAGCAAGGATTTTCACCTTTTCTACCGCTTCGTTCTTCGAATAATCTTCTGCGGTGTACACGATTTCATACGCGCCTGCATATTTCACAAAGAAGGATTCTCCGTCGCAATCCACGGTGATTTTTTGTCCGTTTTCGTCCAAATAGTACACCCAAACGTTGGTTTTTACTTGCGCGTCCAACGCGTCTTTCGCCGTAAACGGGAAAACGGGGAAGTTTTTACCCACCTGCGCAACGGGAGTCTTGTCCCAATCTTCGTATTCTACGGTGATTTGCGGAGCAATCTCGTCGTCAATATCCGTAGAGAAATCGTAACCGCCAAACGACTTAATCAAAACCGCGCCCGACGATTTAGCAAATTTTCCTGCGGTAATTTTCACGATGACTTCGTCCGAAGTAAAGCCGTTCCAGTGATTTCCTTTATAGTTTGCGTCGTCGTCAAGGTCGTTTACAAGCAACTTATCCGTAGACGTGTTCGAAGCAGGACCGCAGTACACTTTCTTGCTGAAATGGTCAATCGAAAGCGTCAAAGAATGTTCGGAAATCGTATGGTTGCTACGATTATCGCCAACGCGAGCGAGCGCGCGGAAGCTGTGCTCTACCGCCGTACCGTAGTTGACGGTGTGATAGGTAGAACCTTCCCAGCCGCCGACCTGTTGACCGTTTGCGCCTGCTCTTACGTAGGAAACCTGCCCGTCGCCGTCCACTGCGTTGGAAGAATCGATGATGATTTCTACGTAGTTGTCGGGATTGTCTGCGTCGATTACGTGTACCGTTAATCTTTCAAAATCCGTTTCTTTGAAAACGCTGGGCATAGCGATTAAATCGAAAATGTCATAATCTTCCGTCAAATCCGACGTTTTGATGGTTGCGCCGAACGTAATCGACTGCCCTGCTTTGAAATTGACAATCGCGCCGTACGTTTCCTTTTTGAGTTCGTACGGGCTTTCTACTTCATATTTACCAAAGCCGACTTCCATGCCTTCTTCGGCAATAATGAGATTTTGCGGTTTTCTAATTGCAATATAATTACGCGTTTCTTCCACGCGGGCTTCGCCTACGGTTGCGTAGTAGGTTACTTCATAGCAACCTGCTTGTTCCATTACAAAGCTTTCGCCACCGTAAATGCCGCCGCTGGGATATACCACCGTCAAGCCTTCCGCTTGTACGCCGTCAGCCAACGTATATTCCGCCGCTTCGATACTATCTCCGACGTATACGGTTTTATACGCGGCTTTTACGTCTGCGTACGCTGTCTTTTGCCCCAACGCAAAGGTTGCGGAAAAAAGAAGCATCGCAAACGCCGCGAGAATGAAGGCGTAATGCAAAAATTTATTTTTTCGTACTGTCTTCATTTATCCTTTTATGCCTCCCACAGATAAATTCACGTTGAGTTTTTTATTGAAAATCGCATAAAAAACAACAATCGGGAATGCCATCAAGAAAATACCTGCCAACTTCGTCGGCGTGTTCGATACTTCTCTAATCGGCGTGTTTTGGAATACGTACATACCGTACGCAGCAACAGGGTGCGAAGGTATATAAACCATAGGAATTTGGAAATCGTTCCAAAACGAAATAAAGGTCAAAACAAACACCGTGGATACCGTACCCATCGCCAAGGGAACGATGATTTTTACCATAACGGCAAACGGGTTTGCCCCGTCGATTTTCGCCGCTTCGGTATAATCCTTAGGTATCATCTTAAATTGCGCGAAGAAAATCAAGAAATAGGTATTCAAGAAACTCCCGCGCATAATCCAAATGCCGGGGAAGGTATCAAAAATCCCCAAGCTTTGCGCAACGGCAATTTCACTGGGCATCGAACCAACGATAGGCAACGCCATCGTCACAATAACGAATGCGTAGATAACCCCGGAGAATTTGTATTTAAATCTTGCCGTCGCATAGCCCATTACCAGCGAAACGAGCGTAACCGAAGTTGCGCAACCAACCGAATACAAAATGGAGTTAACAAACTGCCACATAATATTGTATTCCGTATCGTATTCGCCAGGCTTTGTCGCATTGACCGTCACGCGGAAATATTCGTATGCCGTAGCGTAATTGCCAAACAACTTTTCCTTTGGATTCTTAATGGTATCTATAATTTTCGGAAACCAAAGCTTATTGCCGACCATCATACCGCTTGCGTCCGTCCAAAATTCGTATTCACTATTCGGTTTCAATGTTGTAAGCACTGTCCAAAGCAAAGGAAGCGCCATCGTGAGCATATATAACGCCAAAACAACGGCTATAATAATTGCAAGGGGCTTAATTTCTTTCTTTTTACGTGTCGTAATCATTATTCATCCCCCCTGCTTAATAATTTTTTAACGAGCATTGTAAGCGGGAACGCGATGAGCGTACAAACGATACCGAGCGCGCTCGCGTACGTGTACATAGACTTGCCGTTACCTTCCGCGTTTACAAGTTCAAACAAATAATACCCGATGGTATAGTTTGCGTAATCGACCTTATCGCCAAAGAAAGCGTATAAATTCGCTTGGTTGGTAAAGAGCGTAGCTACGTTTGCGATTACGAAGGTTGCCACCGTAGGCAAAATCATGGGTACCACGATAGAGAAAAACTCTCTCGTCGAAGATACGCCGTCCACCTTGCCCGCTTCGATGATTTCAGGCGGGATTTGGTCCATAGCCCCCGTATAAATAAGGAGCTGCGCGCCAAAGCATACCCAAACGTTGTAGAAAAGAACCGTCGGCATCAAGGAATTTTTCCCGATAAACAAACCGTCGATGGTTTTGCCCGTCAATTCGGAAATGTACCCAGGAATTGCGTCGTTCGCGAAGAATTTAAATACGATGACAAGCAAAATCGAAGGTAAAACCGAAGGTAAAAACAAGAAAAATTTAAAGGTTTTTCCAAGGACCCATTTCTTGTATATGTAATAAGAGAACAAAATAGCAAGAAACGTACCCAAAACGCAGGTACAAAACCATACGTCCAACGAATTTTTCAAGGCGTCCCAAATGATGGAAGTTTGCGTCAACTCCGTCCAAAATCTGGAAAAGTTTGCGCTAAAATCCCAAGAAAACTCGTCCTTTAACGTATTGTACGTCTTAAACGACATCATAATACTGTTAAAGTTGACGTAGAAATAGAAAATCAATACTTGTAAAACTGGCAGGGCGATAAGCAAGCAATAAAAGAGAAATTCGCTTTTATCGCCCTTACGTTTTATATTAGTCGTTTTCATTAGAAAAACTACTCCTTATTATTTCTGCAAAGTGCTCCAAGTCTTTTGTTGATAGGTGTACAAGCCTTCAAAATATTCTTTTGCGGTTGCGGTACCGTCTTTGAATGCCGTGAAGGGATTGTTCATCGTCTTACCGTTCACCGTCGAAGTCAAGAACCAAGCTTTTTCAACGAAAGCAGCCGAGTTGTTGATTACCAATTCCAAAGACGAATAAGGATATACGACCTGCGCCTTGCTTCTCATTTCAATCACCGATTGACCAAAGTGCGTCGCTTGAAGCTTATCCGCTTCGCTAACGGTATAGTTAAAGGATCTGGAAATGGACGTTGTTGCGCTGAATTTGGACATTTCCGCGTCGGTATGCAAGAAACGCATAAATTCTTTCGCAAGTTCCATATTTTCACAGTTTTTGTTGATGAAGCCGAACGAGCTGTTGGACGAGAACATCGTTTGATCACCAGCCGCGTCTTCGTTTACCTTAGGCATAGGCAAGAACCCAAAACGTCTATCCGATTTCTTTTCGCCGCGAATATTTTCAATTTCAACGAAAGTGTCGTTTGCTTCGTTTTCCCACCAAACGCCTTCCAAAAGCATAGCGTAACGCTTACCTGCGCCTGCGTACTTACTCTTGATGAAGTTGGATTGCGCTTCCGTATAGTCAAAGCCGTTCCAGCTGCCGCCGATATATTTAACCGAGCCGAACAATTCTTCTTGCATCTTCAAAGCGTAATATTTACCCGCTTGTCTTTGCAATTCGTACGCGTTGTCTTGGGTGATTTCCACTTCTTCCATTTCAAGCGTACCGTCCGCATTGACGGACTTTACAAGCTCAGCCGTACCGTCGAAGGTGTAGTTGAGCTTAAAGCCTTCATAGCCTTCGTAGTCCGCAATAAACGCGCGGCAAGCTTTGCTTACGTAATCGTTAAACGTACCCGAATAGCAGAAAGGAATACACCCCCTGCTTACGATATAATCCGCCAACTGAATCATTTGTTCGTAGGTAGCGGGCAAACCGTCGTCGTAATTCCCCTTCACACCGTCAGGGCCACTGGATTTCGAAGCTTCAAATTCCGCTCTCAACCCTTCCGTCGTCAAAGCGTCAACGAAATCCCCGTCTTGGTCGAAGTAGAAGCCTTCCGATTCAAACAAGTCCACGTCGTAAATAAAGCCGTAGAAACCGTCGTAGAAAGGCACCATATAATATTTGCCGTCTTTTGCGGTAAGGAAATCCTTGAAAGAAGAGTCTAATTTATCTTCAATCGTCTTGTTTTCGCCGTACGCGCTCAAAGTAGTCGTCATTACGTCGCTGATATCTGCAACCTTATCTCTGTTGACGAACATATAATAATCCACGCCTTCGGTGAAATACATATCCTTATTTAAAGCCTTATCTTCAAGGTTGATACCTTGATATTTTACTTTGTCGGGGTCAACGCTGATTTTTACACCCGTTCTGCCCGCTTGGAAATGCGTCGAATTTTCGTGCAATTTTTCAAAACGGCGAGCCGCGTCGTCCAACCACGCATAGCCTACGCCGCCGTCGTACGTACCGATAGAAAGGTTTGCCTTCGTCGAGTCATAGCCGTTATCCGTTACTGCCGAGCCGCCGCAGCCTGCAAACGCGCCCATCGTCGATCCGCCAATTAAGAGAGTTGCCATCAAAGCTATCATTCTTTTCGTTTTCATTTTTTTATTCCACCTTTTTTCTTTTTTTTATTACCATCGACGCAGCCGCCAAGCCTGCGACGAATAACGTTCCCATTCCGCTTACTACGCTGCCGCAACCGCTCTTATCTTCGTCTGCGTTTGCTTTGGAGCTGGAAGAGCTTTCTTCTTCCGACGTTTCTTCACTCGAAGAAGCGTTTTCTTCTTGTAAAAGTTCGTCTTCTTCCCATTGCGCTTGCGTTTTTAAACCGGAAAGCTTTAATTTATACGACAATTCAATCGCGTCCACTTCGGTATAGCCCGTTGCGTTTGCAATCGCCTGCTTGCCTTCTTCAATCCAAGCCAAGCCCTGCGCTTTTTCCGCTTCGCGGTACAAGCTTTGGTTAAACGCGTTTTCCAAACGCGCAGCCGCCGCTTCGCAATAGCCGACAAATTCCGCCGCTTCATCGATCGTCACAATATTACCAACCGCCGTCTTTACGCCGTTTACAACGTCGTCCACTACGTCCAACGCCGTGAGCGAATCCAAAACGTCGTTTGCTTCCGTTTGCAACGCAAGGATTTTCGTCCAATTTTCTTGCGAATACTTGGTTTGGTCCAAGCCGCTGAAAAATGCCGCCAAATCTTGCTTCGCTTCGCCCGTCAATACAGCCAACTGTTCGTAATCCGCTTTCGTCATAATCTTGTCCAAAGCGATTTCAAAATCCGCCATTGCGTCCTGCACGTCGTACGTGGAAAAACACAAATTCACAGCGTCTTTCGTTTGTTCTACAAGGCTTTGCACTTTCTTTTGTTCCGCTTCGCGATACAAACTATAATCTACCAAATTAAGCGTTTCGTCCGCTTTCATACGTTCTTCTGCCGCGTTATAAGACATAGACACGAACTCTGTGCCGTCGTAATAAAACGCCTTGTCCGTCGTGGTCTTATACGCCGTGGGCGTACCTACGCAACCGTCTTTAAAGTATTTAAAGCTGGGGAAGGTCGTGCCCGCAGGAACAGCAATTACAAAGCCGTATTCGATACGTTCAAGCGTCGTACGGTGCGCTACGGTATTTGCAAACCACGCGCCTACCGCCGAACCGTTCCAATAGGTGTAAAGCTGATCGAAAATCACCTTTTCGCTGTTCATTTGGGAAAAATTTTTCCAATACGAAAGGTCGGACGTAATATACTGGTGATACGCTTCGTACGCTTCCGTACCGCCGAAATCCCCTTCGCTTCTTCCGTAATCGTCATAATCGCTTTCCGTCAGCTTGAACCCGATATAAACGCAGGTGGGATGTTGCACAAAGGCAATTCCGCTAAGCTCGGTGTCTACATACGTGATTTCCGTCGTTTGCGCTTGCGTATCCGCAGAAACGCTTGCAACTTTTACACCCGAAAAGAAGAACGCCGACGCTAAAACGAACGCAAGCAAACCGAAAAACAATTTTGTTTGCAGTCTTTTAAATCTTTTCATAAACATTCCTTATCGTTCCTATTTTCTATCCGTTTCCGCGACAAGCGGAATACAAAACGCATTCCGCCTATCGGGGATTTGATATTAGTCTTCTTTCTTTTTGAAAAGCATAGCCACAGCCACCGCAGCAAGCGCCGCCAAGCCGCCGCCTACAACCGAGCCGCAACCCGATTTTTCTTTTTCTTCGCCGCCTGCAATCTTCGCTACGCCGCTCACGTTCGTCTTCAACTGCGCAACCGCCGCATTGATTTCGTCTGCATTCGTCGCGCTTTCAATCGCCGCAATCGCCGCCGCAACGTAGCCGCTGATTTCCGCCGCGCCATCGTCTGAATAAAGGTCTAAATTGATGCTTGCGTAGTAAGAAAGCGCTTCTTCCTTGCCAGCTTCTTTCGCCGCCGCAAGCGCAGTAGCTTCCGCTACGTCCGCAGTCATTACTTTATCGAGCGCAGTTTTCGTGGTCGCTACGATTTCCGCGATCGCACCTTCATCGCCGCTTGCCTTATCCAAATCCGCGTTTGCTTTTGCAAGAATGGTTTGGATTTCAGCCCATTGTTCCGCTTTGTAATTGCTTTCGCTCTTATACGCGGCAAGTTCCGCTTTCGCCGCAGCTACCACCGCTTCGTCCGCGTCTTTTTCCGCCGCCGTCTTCACCGCGTCCATCTTCGCCTTTGCGTCCGCTACGATTTCCGCAATTTCGCTTTCGTTGCCGATCGCGCCGTCGATTTCCGTATTCGCTTTTTCAAGGATAGCTTGAATTTCCGCCCATTGCGCCGCTTTATAATCGCTTTCGTTCTTATACGTAGCAAGTTCCGCTTTCACCGTAGCGACATACGTTTCGTCCGCGTCCTTTTCCGCCGCCGTCTTAATCGCGTCGATTTGCGTCTTTGCGCTCTGTACCGCCGTGTTGATTGCCGTCACCGACGTAGCCGCTTGAATTTCGGTCTTTGCCGTAGCGATGATTGCTACAATCGCTTGCCAATCCGCCGCTCTATAATCGCTTTCTTGTTTATAGCTGTCAAGGTCTGCTTGCGCGCTGACCTTTAATTCGTCGAAAATTGCGTCCGATTCTTCTTTGGTTACTACGTTGTCCATATCTGCTTTCGCTTTGTCTACGATAGCCGCAACGTCCGCTTCGGTTTCCGCTACGTCTATCGCCAATTTTGCATCCGCAATAATGGTGTCAAAGCTGTTCCATTCCGCTTCGTAATAATTTTCTTCCGCGAAGTTGTTTTTGTATTCTTCCACAGCCGCTTTGCCTTCCGCTTTTACAACGTCAATCTTGTTAAACCAAGCCGTGCCGTCGTAAACGAACGTGCTTTCTTTCACCACATAAATCGCGCCCGTATCATCGTTGCAGAACGAACCGCCAATCGTGATGACGTCGCCCGCTTGAATGAGCTTATCCGCCAAGTGTATATACATATCGTTGCCGGGAGATTTTACGTCTTCCGTTGCCCAGAACTCACCGTTGTACAAAATACCGCAACCGCTGTCTGCCACAAAGACAAATCTATAATCCCAGCTATGCACAGGTAATTCGCCTGCGTCCGCTCTGGTAATATACAGACCCATATCGGTAGACGAACCCGCATTGACGATCATTTCGCCAAGTTCATACTCAACGTATTCAACGGGTGGTTCGTCGGGTTGAATAAAGTCTTCGTACGTTTCCCAAATTTCGCCGTTCCATACGAGCTTGCTTTCTTCAATCACGTATTTCACCGCTACTTCCGCATTGTAATACGTACCGCCGATGGTAACTTCGTCGCCTACTTCCACCGCGGCAAACGCCAAGAACAAGCCGTGCTCCGTACTCTTCATTTCCGCCAACGTAGCCGCTTCGCCCTTTACCTTAAAGCCCGAGCCTTCTTCAAACGTGAATACGAAATCCCAGCTTTGAACGGGGAATGCCGAACCGTCTTGTTTTCTCAAATACAAATGGTCGGGTCTTGTGCTGCCCGTGCCGTTGTAGCTGGGCGCGCTGATTGCCAATACGCCAACTTCATACGTCGTATATTCGATGGGAACTTCGGGGTCAATATTCATTACCCAGGTCGTACCGTCAAATTTCAGTTCGCAGTTGTTAAATACGATTTTTGCCGCCGCCGTTTGGTTATAGAACGTACCGTTAATCGTCAATACGTCGCCTTCAACCGCCGTCGTACCCAAACCGATATACAGGTCTGCGCCAGGTTGCTTCAATTCCCAACCTGCAAGGGCAACGCCGTTCAACGCCAAGCCTGCGCCTTCTTCCGCAACAAACGCGTAATCCCAGCTGTCTACCGTAAGCGCGTCGCCGTCTACTACGTACGCGAATACAGCCGTAGCCGAGCAATTATTTGCGCCGCCGAGCTTGTTGACGGTGTACGTCGTATATTCTACGGGCGTTTCGGGGTCTTCGCTGCTTTCGTTGTCTTCGGAAGAATCGGGGTCTTCGGGGTCTTCAACGCCATACGTTACCCAAGCGCTGCCGTCAAATTGCAACTGCGAATTGTCAAAAACAATCTTTTTCGCCGTCGTATCGTTATAATACGCGCCGTCAATCGTCAAAATATCGCCTGCAACAGCCGTTACGCCCAAGGCAATGAAGAACGAACCAGGTTGCTTGATATCCTTCGTAGTAAGAACGGTGTCGTTTAATTTCAAGCCGTCGCCGCTGCCTGCTTCAAAGGTATAAACATTGCCCCAATCCCCTGCGCCAAGCGAATTGCCGTCGCCGTCCGCGGGAGTGATATATACAGTCGAAGCGTTACTGTCGCTTTCCGCTCTAATTGCGCCTACGTTATAGGTCGTATATTCGATAGGAGTTTCGGGTTCTTCACTGCTTCCGATATCTTCGGAAGAATCGGGATCTTCGGGAATTTCTACGCCTTGTTTAACCCAAGTTGCGCCATCCCAAATAAATTCGCAATCTTCAATGACGTACGCAATCGTTTGTTTTTCGCAATTCAGCGTACCGCCGATTTTCAAAACGTCGCCTACCTTTGCATTTGCGCCCAAATCCGCAAAGAAGCACCCCTCGGGCGATTTTACGCTGTTGACAAAGCTGATCATCGTACCGTTGACGGTGATACCGTTGCCCGAACCGTAGCTAAACGCGTCGTCCCAATTATTCACGGGAAGGGTGATGTCGCTGTCTACGGGTTTAAAATATACCTGCTTTGCGTTACCGTGGTCATATTGCAAAGAGCCAACGTTAAATTCCGTATAATTTATGTATACGTATTCCGACCAACCGCTGCCGTTCCATTTAAAGCTGCTTTCCGTAATGACGTATTTGGTTGCTTGGCTTTCGCAAACGTACGTACCGCTGACGGTAATAACGTCCCCCGTTTTTAACGCCGCGAAAGAAAAATACATACCGTCGCCCGTACTCTTCATTTCCTTCAAAGTCGCAGGTTGACCGTTGATCTTAAATGCGTTTTGATTTTCTACCGCAAACGAATAATCCCAGCTTAAAATAGGGAATGCGCCGCCGTCCGCTCTCTTTAAATACAAAACATCATTCTTATCGCTTGCGCCGCCAACAGAGCTGTTTACGTGCAAGGTAAGCGCGCCGATTTCGTGCGTAGTATACGTAACGTCCGCTTCCGCCGTAACGCCAGCCGCCGAATAGCTTTGCGCCGCGATACCCGCGCCTACGCAAATTGAAGCGCAGCTGACCGCCAATAATGCCACCGTCCATTTTCTTGTCTGCTTTTTCATCTTTTTTCTCCTTATAATTTATGTTTCGAAGATTGTTCGTCTTTTTAACCGATTTTTACCGTAACGATTTTCTTGGACGCCACTTCGCATTCGGTTACGCATTCGCCGTCCAAGCTTTCCGCAAGGTTGGTTTGCGCAAACGCGCGCTTGCTTTGCAATTTTGCCGTATCCTGCATAGGATTGTACAATCTTACGATTACGTCGTCGCTATTTTCCGCCTTCTTTACCGCCGAAACAAGCAACGTGCCTTGCGTTTGCATATCTACGCCCTGCAAAGCTTCTACGCCGCCGTGGTTTTCCGCTTGGATTGCGGTAAGCTTGGGATAGCTGAAATTGTAACCGCCAACTACCGCGTCCGCGAAGTCTTTATCGAAAGGAATTAAGCAATAGTCGTATGCAAATTCCCCTTGCATTTGCGCCGCGGGCGTCGGGAAGTAGAACCAGTCGCCCATTTCGCCAACCGCGCGAAGTAAGGTGATGCCCATCGTATTTTTGCCGTCGCGATATACTTCGTATTCGTACAAGCCTTGCGTAGCCACCAACAAACCTTCGCCTTCGTCCTTACCTACGACGAAGAAGCTGTTCATACGTTGGCTGTTGTCGGGGTTTTGCCAGCTTGCCGCAGGTTGAATGTTTCTTCTGATTAAATCAAATTGCCCTTCCGCGTATACGTGCTTTGCTTGGGCGTTGCTTTCAAAAGTCGCGCGAAGTCGAGCGTCCTTCAAAGCGTTTTTCACCTTGGTGTGGAAAACAATTTCCTTCTTGTCCGCATACACGGTCACCGTCGAACAAAGCCCAAGTCCGTCTACGTCTACGCATACTTGATACGTAGCCTTAAATGCGTCTTTTTCCACTAAGGTTACGATTGCCTTGTCGTTGCTTACGATACGCGTTTCGCCGTTTGCTTTAAAGTCGTATTCGTTGCCGCAATCGGGGGTAACTTCAAAACGGTTTTGATTTTTATATACTGCGCCGTTCGCCTTGTTGACAAGATCGAACGTTCCGTCTTGATTAAATTGCAAACGGAAGTATTTGTTTTCGCAACTGTTTTCCGTAGCAATCAATTCGGAAGCCACTTCCTTTGCGCAATCCTGCACGTAGAAAGTCGTTGCGGACAAACCTTGCTTGATATCTGCAATAAATTCCACCTGCATTTCGTACGTTTCGTACACCACTCTAAACGAATCGTAAGGAAGTTTAAACTTCTTTTTCTTTTCAGGTTTGGAGAAGTGTGCGTTGATACGGTTGCCTTGTTCATCAAATAAAGCAGGATTTTTCGGAAGGTTATTTTCGTCAAATTCCAATGTTATTTGCACAACGCCCTTCGTTTCTTGTACGTCCGTATTGAAGACAACGATACACGCGCCGTCTTGCTTTTTCGTGTTCAGGGTTGTCGCAAGGTCTTTTTTGATATCTTCGCTTAAATACGCCGCTGTATCATATGCTTCCGACAAACGAATTTTCACTTTATCGTTTACTTCGTCACAGGAGCAGGAACAAATACTGTCGTGCGGGAAACTCTTTAACAATTTCTTATGCGCAAAATTCAAAATATCGCTGTCGTATTTTTGACCGTTTAACATCGCCATAACGCTTAAAGGCTCTGCCATCGTTTGCAAAGCGTGCTCCGCTTTGTGGCTCATTACCTTAATATCCGTGCGCGCGCTTGCGGTGTTAATCAGCGTACCGTAGCCGTTGCCCGTTTGCCCTGCGATTTCCCCTTCAAATACGTAAAAGTCATCTTTGTAAGGCAACACCTTTTCGATGTATTGTTCCAGCGTAGTGTGGCTTACTTTAAAATCGCACACCACATTTGCCTTTTCAATCACTTCGCCGATATTTTCCTGGGCGGGTTGATGGTCACATCCGTTAAAGCCTAAAACGTAAGGCGTTTTCGAACATGCCACCAAATCGGGATAAAGTCCGTCCAATCTTTCCTTTAAAGCCACTTCATCAGCAGGCAATTCCATACAGTTGTGATACCATTGTACAAATTGTACCGCTACCACTTCACTGCCGTCCGCGCCGCGCCACGTAAGCTCTGAAAATCTCGTCGGCGTTTTAAAAATTTGATTATCCGCCGCCGTCAATGTGATACCACGCCCAAAAAAGGCGTTGTCCATACCAAAACCACGCAAAATTTGCGGAACTTGGGAAATATTGCCAAACGCGTCGGGGAAATAACCTATCATCGCGGGCTTGCCGTACTTTTCAGCGACTTGCATACCATAAAGCGCATTTCTTACGCTCGATTCGCCGTTGATTAAATATTCGTCCTGCAAGATGTAGAAAGGCCCGATTTCCCATCTTCCGTCCGCAATAAACTTGCGCACTTTTTCTTCCATTTCAGGACGAACGGCAAGATAGTCTTCAATAATAACCATTTGCCCGTCCAAGTGGAAGTACTTAAATCTTTCGTCTTTTTCCATCGCGTCGATTAAGGCGTCGAAAAATTTTACCAAGCGGTAGTTATGCTTGGCGTGGCTTAAATACCACTCTCTATCCCAATGCGAATGTGATACGATACATAATTCTTTCTTCATATTTTTATCCTTATCTTTAATGCATTTTGGGAAACGCCCGTGTATAAGGGCGTTTCCCGCTTTGTGTAATTTTTAGTTATTCGGTGCAAAGATGTCGTTGCCAAGGTCGTCCTTTTCATTATCCGACAATGTCAACACGTCCGCCGTGGCAAAAAAGAGCAATTCGCATTGTAATTCTTCATACTTCTTTTTCATTGCGCACCTCCAATTAGCCCAACTTCGAAGGCAATACGATTACACCTTCACCCGTTGCCAAGCTGATTGCAAGCGTTTTGTTGTTTACGGTCTGCGTTTGCGGTTTGTAATTTTCTACGTCCTTGAGGATGTCGCTACCACGATAGATAACAACTTCGGTAATATTAGAATCAAACGTTAACGTAATCGTTTGCGCTCTGTTTTCTTCGTGAGAGTTATAGTTGCAAAGCACGTATCCTTCGTTGCCGTTCGCATCTTCCATAACGCCCATAAGGTAGTTCCAATCCGTCTTATTCGTCGAAACGGCCGCAAGATGCTTGGTGGCGGTTGCCGAAAGCTCGTAATCGCCGATTTGACCCTTTACTGCCTTAAACGCTTCGTAATCGTTGTCCTTGTTAATGAAACCACCATTATTCTTACCGGTACCAAGAATAACGCCCTTCCATTCGAACGCTTTGTAAATATGCCCGATAGCCGCAAGCTCTTTGTTCACGTTCGCAAAGCGAGTATAATAGTCAGCACTGTCAGTAGGATTTTGTTGATTATCTCCTCTCTTATTCGAGTAAGACCACCAAGAAATAGAATCGATACCAAACGCCATCGCCGCATATGCCTGCATACGCATTTCTGCTTCCGTCGGCATTCTGTTTTTGGTTGTATTTTCATCTTCCGTCCAGCCAGAAGATTGCAATACCGCGTGCGCATGCGCATCGTTAGTTTCGGCGTGATATTTGAGCATACCAAGGTCAAACAAGAAATAGGGACTCAACGTCTTATCCCTGTTGATAGGATAGCTGTCGAGAGAAAGCCACTTTTCGCCCTTAACTTGCGACAATACCTTATCGCAATACTCTTGTAAATATGCTTTGTAATCGGTTTTTTTGAGCTTATCGATTGTCGAATCAAAGATGCTAGTACTACCCGTATTAAATTGCGATGCATACGAAGGCAAAAGGTTTACCATATAGGTTGTATCCGTACCTGCATATACCTTTTCAAAGTTTTGTGCAAAGGTTGCGAGAGTTCCAAAGCTATCCGCACTCGGTTCGTCCCAAACAAGGAAGCCCTTGAAGCCTTCACAATCGGAGAAGTCGGGATATTCTTTGCTGGTATAATCAATAGCCACGTTTTTACTTGCATTTGAACCGAAGGCAATCGTGTACAAACCTTGCGACCAGAAGAATTCAATTATTTGACGAGTCTTTTCAATATTTTCTACTGTATCAAGATTAAGATGATACATACCGTCCAAATAAAGACCTGTCATGCCAGCATCTTTTAATTTTTTCGCAATAGCAATATTCGTTTCATTATTATATCTATTGCTGGAATCTAATTCGGGATAATACCAAGCAAAGTTTTGCAAGAAGTTATTGTTTTTATAACTGTCATAATTCATCAAATGAATGTCATTTCTTGCCGCGTAGGTATCAATCACCTTTTTACGCACATCCCCCTCTTGCAAATGCCAATAACGAATTTCGCCGTTTTCAGACTCACTCGTATCATTTTGGAATTTCTGCGCTACGTTACGGATAGAACGCACGTTGTCATTGATATTGAAAGGCGTGTAAATTATTTTTTCTTCGCCCTTAATATCCAGTATCATATAACCACGGCCAGCAAACAATCTTTGGTAGTTTTCCGTGTACAATTTTTGCATTGCACCACGATATACGATATAACCATTTACTTCTTCTCGCTTATCGTCAGTGCTCACAATCTGAAGGATATCTTCATCTGGTGTGAAGTTGGATAAATTCGGCTCTTGACCTGCCGCCAAATAATCGTAAGGGATAACCAATGTACCAAACTCTTTCACTGTGATACCCAATTTTTCCCAATCGCCAAAACTGTTAAAATGCTCCGCCAATATACTCGTCGTAAAACGAATCCCCGACGTGTCTGCACTGCTCGCAATACGAATTGCGGCACCTTCTTGCATGGTGAAGTCTATGGATATAGCCGTAAAGGCAAGGGATTCATTCACCTCTTCAATAATATCGCCAACTTCATACAAATTGTTATTTTTGTCTATCCAAGCGATAAAAGTCTTATATGTTTTTGCATCTACAAGAATGTAGTCTTCACCCTTCGCTACATAGTCCGTATGCGTACCAATATCCGTTGTATACGTAATCGAAACGTGGTCAACGTCACTGATGAATGTACTTGCAACATTCGCAGCATAAATACTTACGTGAGTAGTATTAAAGTCGCCAAACTTGTTTTGACTCGTCCCACTTTGAGCATTTTTATTCAACGTTTCCGCGTTTTTCACTTCACCATCAATCGAAAGATAAGTAAAAATGCCCGTGCCATCCACCAAATCAATCGCGCCGATTTCAATTACATGGTCTGTATTCGCACTCAAAGAATAGGAATACCAACTTGTATTCATTACACGAATAACACCGCCGAGCTTGTCATCGTTTGTAATTTCATAATGAAGCCCTTCCCAATCGCCGCCACGCAAACGGATTGTAAGCGCCCCTGCCGTCACATTTGCCGAATTATAACCAAAACGAAATACCACCGAACCCGTCGTGTTTTCTGCACTCGGCAAATAAGAAAGCGCAACATATTCATTTTCCGTCGTTGTTCCTGCAAGAGGAAGTTCCAATCCTAAACCAAGATCCAAAACCGTAATTGTATCATACGCAGCAAGCCCAGACGACAACCAAGCTATACCGTTCCACGTAAAGGTGCTTTCTTCAATTACGTATTTAACAGCAAGGTTTGTATTATAGAACGTACCGCCGATTGCAAGGACGTCGCCGTTCTTTGCCGTAGTCCCCAAACCAACGTAAAGATTGTTGGGAATCTTAATATCGTTCATAGCAATTTGTGCGCCGTTAAGCGTTACACCGATACCACTACCCGCAGCAAACGTCAATTTTTCCGTCCAAGTTCCTTCCGTAACTTCAAACGGATCACCGCTTGCTTTGTCAAAATATACCGCGCTTGCGCTACTACCGCTACCAATAACTACTTTACCGATATTATACGTCGTATATTCTACGTACGCTTCCCAAGCCGTACCATTCCATACGAATTCACTTTCTTCAATTACATACTTGATACCTTGATCAGCATTCGCAAACGTACCGCAAACGGAAACTACGTCCCCCACTTGCACCCCTGCAAATTCAACAAAGAATCCACTATTCGAACTTATGGCTTTTATTAAGTTCGCTTGTTCACCATTTATTTTTAAGCCATAGCCATCTACCACAACAAACGGGTAGTTCCAATTAGTGTCTTCATATGGTAACTCAATTTGTCCATGCAAATAGAAATATGTATTCTTCGCATGTGCACCTGCAGTAGCACTCAAATTACTTAATGTCATTGCACCGATATTATACGTCGTATATTCTACGTATTTTTCCCAAGCCGTACCATTCCACATAAAGGTGCTTTCTTCAATTACGTAATTATGCTTGGTTGCTTCACAGCGGAATGTACCTTCAATCTTTAACAAAGCCCCTGTGCTTGCCTTTGCACCCAAATTTATGAAAAAGTTATCCCCGACCGATTTCACACTATTTTCCATGTTAATCATCGTACCATTTACAGTGATACCATTACCGGAAACATAGCCAAATGCATAATCCCAGCTGCTTACAGGCAAGCTCTTTTCATCCACAGGTTTAAAATAAACATTTTGAGCATCATTTTGTTCACTGCTCAATTTTAATGTGCCAACATTAAATGTCGTGTAAGCCGTAGGGGGAACATATTCTACCCAAGCCGTACCATTCCACGTAAATTTGCTTTCTTCGATTACATACTTAACGGCAAGTTTTTCATTATAGAACGTACCGCCGATTGCAAGGACGTCGCCGTTCTTTGCCGTAGTCCCCAAACCAACGTAAAGATTGTTGGGAATCTTGATATCGTTCATAGCAATTTGCACGCCGTTAAGCGTTACGCCAACGCCGCTTTCATAAGTAAGCTTTTCTGTCCAAGTACCTTCCGTAACTTCAAACGCCGCACCGCTTGCTTTATCAAAATATACAGCACCTTCACCGCTACCATTGGCAATTACTACTTGACCGATATTATAGGTTTCATATACAACCGTTTTCTGCCAAGCGCTGCCCGTCCATTTAAAAGCACTCTGTTCAATTACATATGCTATCTTTTGATTTGCGCAATAGAACGTACCGCTAATTGTAACGACAGCGTTTGCGGCTACCGCATCAAAACCCAAATAGAAACCGTCGCCCGTACTCTTGATTGCGCTCGGCGTTTTTTGTACGCCGTTTACTCTAAACCCATCGCCGCTTTCATAAGCAAATACGTCATCGTCACTCCAACTCAATACGGGCAATGCGCCACCGTCCGCTCTTTGTAAGTATAATACGCTGTTATCTCCGCTTGCTCCGCCGACGCTGCTGTTTACGTGCAATGCAAGAGCGCCTATATTGTATACCGTGCCATTGAAAGTTTCCCAAGCGGTGCCGTTATATTTCAACCCGCAATTTTCGAAAACAAAAGTCGTGCCCGTATTCGCATTATAAAACGAACCGTCAATCGTCAATACGTCGCCTGCAACAGCCGTTCTACCTAACTCAATATAAAAATCGCCAGGTTGCTTCATTGACCAACCATCATAGGTCGAACCGTTGAAAAGAAACCCCGTACCCGTATCGGCTACAAAAGTATATTTGTCATTCCAATTACCAGAAGGTTTTCCGTTTCCGTCGTTAGGATACGCTTCGATAAGCGTCGCCGAACCAGACTTATATGTAAGCGTGTTTACCGTATACGTCGTTGCTGCGCTTGCCGTTACGTTTGTTTCCTGCAAGGTGTCTACCGTCGCTACGCCCACGCCAACGCAAGCCAAGAAACAGCCCACCGTCGCCAATAATGCCACTAATTTTGTCTTAAATCTTTTCACTTGTCCCCCCTTATCGCCTTGCGGCGTTTTCGAGTTTTTATTTTTTCGTCCCAAACAATTATATCAAAAATATTGTCGCATAGCGCATAGAAATGATTACCAAAAAAATAGGAAATTTTTTGATTTTTTCAAATAGTCTCTTTTTTTGCTTGTCTAACGGGCTAAAAGCCTACAACCCAGCAAACAAAAGGCTTTGCGAAACTTTTCAACCATTGTTCAACCACATTATAGCATACAATCGCAATATTTTCAACCTATAATTTCTTTAATTCTTCTCATTTTTTTGGCGAAATAGTTGACTAATCGATAAAAAGGTGATAAAATATGGGAAAAATACGACTTTGGGGGTAAAAATGAGCCAACCTATTTATCAATTAAAAAACTTTCCAAGCGCGAACGGTTATCATATTAGAAGATACACCGATACGAAGCACGCTTTGCACTTCCACGACTGTATTGAAATCACCATTTTAGAAAAAGGCTCGGGCGTGCACGTAATCAACGGTACGGAGTATTATTACCCTACCTATACTTTCACGATTATGGATTATCGCGATTGTCACGCATTTTTTAATCTCACCCCGAAAAACAGCTTATATAACCTAATGGTTGCTCCGTCTTTGGTATCCAAGGAACAGTTAAATAAATTAAGCCAGCTCACCGCCGACAAGATATGCTATCTCGACAAAGAAGCGGGAAAAGCCATCATTGCGCATTTTGATACGCTTTATTATTTAAAAAAGCGAAACCAAGCCGTTCCGCCGCAGCTCATTCGCAATATATGCGATAATTTGGTGGAGTTGTTTTTATCCTTTTACAACCAAGAAATTTCCAACGAAACCAAGGAAAAAAGTGAAATTCAAAGGTCTTTGGAATACATCAATTTGCACTTCAAAGACAAAATCACCCTGCAAAACGTAGCCGAATACGCAGGCTATAACCCCACCCATTTCAGTAAATTATTCCATAAAAAAATGGGGATTGCTTTTAATCATTACGTTTCTTCCCTTCGCGTCAACCACGCAAAGCGTTTGTTGTCAACCACCGAATATTCGATTTTCTTTATTTGCTTCGAATGCGGCTTTTCTTCCGTATCCAGCTTTAATAGAAACTTCTCGCAAATCGTCGGCGTTTCCCCCAACGCCTACCGCGCGGAATACAAACAATAATTCCGCCTGACAACCGCATAGAAAAAGCCCCTTTTGCGATTTTTTCGTCGCGAAAGGGGCTTCCTTTTTTTGTATTTCGACTTTTTTGAGATTATTTTTGCCCTAAAAACACGTTCAACGCGGACATGGTAGCCCCATTTTATAAAAATCAACCAAAAAGGAGAGCAAGACCGCTCCCCCTTTTTCGCTACGTTTAGGATAAAAATTATTTGTTGATAATATGTGAAATATCCACGTATTCGTGCGCTACGTTATAAACGCCGTCGCTATTGATTTTCAATACCGTGCCGCCGTTAAGGGTCGGTTCCCAATAACAGCCCGCGCCTGTTTTTAAGGCAAAAATCAACTTCACGCCTTCATACGAAATCATAAAATTATTGACGTGGTCGTGCCCCGCGACAACGTGCTTTGTAAACGCTTTTTCCTTGATAACTTCAAACACGCCGTCTTCAAATTCATGACTGCTAATCACTTCGTGCTGCACGCCAACGCTGTCCGTATATCCGTCGTTCCAGCACTCCGTCCCGTCCGCCTGCTCAATCGTAACTTCCTTGCGCTCAATCAAAGCTTTGTACGCCGCGCCAGCCGCCAACCTATACGCATAAATAGGAATATGCAAAATTATGGTAGAATCCTTACAACCCTTTGCTTTCAATGCGTCCGCCTGTTCTTTATACCAAGCGATTTGCGCTTTGGTCAGCTTCGCCCAAAATACCTGCTCGGTTCCGTTCTCGTCCACGCATTTTTCTCGGTCGTGAGAATCCAGCATAAAGATTGCTTCTACAAGCTTACCGTTTTCTTCAATGCCGATTACGTAATTTCCGTTGCCAAAAGCGGGATCGCCCTTTTCGTAAACGCAATGGGGCATCGTCAGATACTCGTTTGCAACTTTTTCTATAACTTCCGCGCCGCCTTGGTTGTCGTGATTGCCCCAAATGGGCGCCCAAGGAATATCAAAGCTTTCTAAAAACAAAGCCAGCATTCTATACGCGTGTTCGTTGCCAGCCCAAGCCAAATCCCCCGAAACGGTGATTAAATCGGGCTGTGTTTTTTTAATCAGCTCCGTCACCGTATATTCTAAAATTTGACGATTGACGTGTCCATCTCCCCACTCCGCATTATCCAACTGCGGGTCGGTAATATTTAAAACAACAAAATCTTTTTCAGGCTTTTTTTGTAAAATAATCATAAAAACTCCTGCGCCCAAGCGCGAATGATTTGAATAGATAGATTATACCACAATTTTTTATAAATAGCAATAGAATACAAAAAATTCTTTGTAGGATAAATGTATAAATAATCCCAACCGCTTTTTACTGCAACGGCCCCTTGGCGGAGTGAGAACCTTGACGAGAACATGCAAACATTTTCCGCCCCGAGCAAAAAAGCATTATCAATGCTTTTCTTAACGGGCAGCTCGTCCTTCCGTTCCGACGGAACCTTGGCGGAGTGAGAAACTCACGGAAACAAAGGAAAAAGCCTACCGCATTTAGCGATAGGCTTTTTCCTGGTGCACCGTAAGGTAGCGGAAGCGCACACTCTTACGCCACCATCAAAACCCATCATTTTTCTTAAAAATCGGGGCTTTTGGAGTATTTTTGCCTTGTTTTTTAACTTCACTCGAAACTCGATTTGAACGAACTATGTCGAACCCACGTCCGCAAAAGTGGCGTTTTTCATCCGTCAATAGTCAATCTACATTTCGGGATTTACGCGATTTCAACCGTGATTTCGTGGAAGGTGGTAGGCAGGTTTTTCCACCCATTGCGCAAGGCAACGTTATCCCGTTTTTCAAGTATAGTCAAGGTTATCGGTAAATCCGTGCCTAAAAGGGCATTCACATTTACCACCACCCTTATATGCTCATTGTCAACGACGATTCGGTTGATTAGTTCAAGCCAAATCTTGCGCGCGTTATCCTTGTTATCTTTTAATCTTTGCCGATAGGATTGCGCCAAACGGACAATCGTTCTCATATTCATTTTGGGGAAGTGGATTATGCGTTCTTCTGCAACTTGCCTTTCGTATGTCAATTCCTTACGTTCACGTTCCTTTGTTGCGATGATTTCCGCGCTATAAATACGCAGTCTGCCGTGGTCTTCGTTTTGGAATTCGAGTTTTGTGTGCTCAATGTCCTTGTTTACGGATTCAATACGATTGTTTATTCGTTTGAAGTCCGCTTTAAGCCTGTCGTATTCTCGAGTGTAGAGCGTTTTTATCAGTTCGCAAAACCCGTCGATTGTTTCCCCGTAAAGCAGACATTTTGTAAACAGCCGATAGATATATCCTTCCAAATAGTCTTCCCGAATTGCTTTTAGATGGCATTTCTCTTTTGATTGCCTTGAACAACATACGTATTGCGCATACGCCAAGTCGTGCGAATAGGTTTTTGTACCGCATAAGGTATGTCCGCAAAGTCGACATTTCAGTAAACCCGAGAATTGATATTCTCTATTCTCTACACGGGCAACATAGATACCATGTCTGCGTTCATTCAAGATTCCTTGCACCGCGTAGAAGGTTTTTTCGTCTATTATTTGCGGTACTGCGCCCGATATTCGGATGATTTCAGATTCGGGCTTTTCTCGATGATAGTTGCGTTTTCCTTCTGCGTTTCGCTTATCCATACGGTTGAATACGTATTCCCCGATATACATTCGGTTTTGTAATATGTCCGTAAAGTGTGCGGTAAACATTCTGCCATCCGAGCGACGATATCCGTTGTCGTTCAAGTAGTCGCGAATATAGGTATAGCCTTTGCGTTGTTTTACGAAGTCGAATATGATTTTTACCGCTTCGGCTTCCTGTTCGTCGATTACGTACTTTTTGTTCTTGACGGTATATCCAAGTGGGGGCATACCGCCGTGGACTTTTCCTTCACGGGCGTTTGCGAGTACACCTGCGAGCGATTCACGGGCGAGTTTCTTTGAATACAGTTCCGCCATACCCATTGAGAGCAGTTCAAAGAATTCACCTTCGGGCGTTTCGTCGAATTCTTCTAACGCGCTTACGACTTTTATGCCGTATTTTGACAACAATTTTTTATAGTGTCGTGCATCGTCAACGTTTCGCGCCCATCTATCCATACGATGTACGACAACGAAACGGAATTCTTTTTTGGGCGCATCCTGTATCATTTCTTGGAACTCTTTTCTGTTGGCGTTTGTGCCTGTTTGTGCTTCGTCTATGTATTCGTGGATGAGTTCGATATTGTGCATTTCGCAAAACCTGTGGATTGCGCCGAGTTGTACCACGATACTTGATTCTTGTTGCTTATCCGACGAATACCGAGCATAAGCAACCGCTTTGATTTTCTGCATTGTTTCGTTCTCCTGTTTTTTGGTATAAAATGAGCGCATAGCCCAATTACGAGCTATGCGCCTTTAATAGTATATAAGATTGTTTACTTGAAGAATATTTCAATATCATCGTTGGAATCATCTACGACGATTTTTTCAATGAACGTGCCGATGATGGCTCTTGACAATTCATAGGACGAAAAAATTTCTTCCATTGTCAAGCGTTCACTTTTTTCCGAGAAAGCCTTTTGGACTTCGTCAACCTTCGATATGATTTTATCTAATTCCGCAAGTCTACTTTCGTAGATTTTTCGGCTATCAATACACTCTTGGGCTTGACTTTCGTAGACGGACGACAAATCTTGACTTATACTTGGATTTGCGGCTTTTTTCAACAACGCTCGTATGGAATCATTGAATTCATCAATACGTTTTTTGGCTGTTTTACGTTCTTCCGTCGATGTGTTTTTTAGTAAACCAAATACTTTTTTCGCCGTATTTCCAGAAGATAGGTAATTATTGATTTTTTCGGTTAATACGGTTTTGATTGCCGTTTCAAGCGAAACGGCGTTAATCGCCTTTGTATTACAAACCTTTCCGAGCCTTTGACTTACGCTTGGGGCATACATACGTTCGTGTACGAGTTTTATTTCTTCCACCTATGTTGGATTCACCGCTCATTGTTGAGCCACACGCTTTACAGTAGAGGAAGCCTGTCAATATGTATTCGGGGTGTTTGTTTAATTGCGGACGGCAGACAGTTCTACCATCGAGAATGGCTTGTACTTTGTCGAAAAGCGACTTGCTTATTATTGCAGGAATCGCTTTCGCGTTGCGCACCTCGTTAAATTTTTCAATCAATACACGGTTTTTCTTACGTTTTCCATCCTTGCGATTGTACACGTAAGTTCCATAGTATTTTTCGTTACGCAACAATGAATTAAGTGTAGAGTTACTAAATTTTCTACCTTTTCGGGTGCGATAGCCTTGCGCGGTCAAAGTGTCAATTACATTTTTATAACTTTTCCCGTCTGCGATTAGTTCGAACATAGTTCTTATTGCAGGGGCTTCGCTTTCATCTATCTCGAAACGCTTTGCCACCACTTTTAATCCATAGGGTGGTGCGCTTCCTGCGGATTTTCCGTTCTTTCACGTTATGGATTTCGCC
>JBGVRC010000028.1:0-21062 GCA_045128055.1 Candidatus Scatosoma sp.
AGTGTGCAAAGCGCTTGCGGACAAGCGCGGTAAGGATATCGTGGCTATGTACGTGCGCGAAAAAACGGATTTGTGCGATTATTTTATTATTGCGAGCGGTAGCAACGCGCCGCAAATCCGCGCTATGGGCGAAAGAGTGGAAGAGTTAGTGGAAAAAAATCTCGGCCTTGTACCCAGCCGCACGGAAGGGGTACGCGACGGGCGTTGGGCGGTTGTCGATTACGGCGACGTTATCGTGCATATCTTCAACGACGAAACCAGACTTTTCTATCATTTAGAACGCCTTTGGGCGGACGGCGGCAATTTAGAACGTTTTGACGATAAGTCGGGTGAATTGATTGCGCCTGACGAAAAGTAAGCGAATAAAACACCCTATTTGTAAAATGGATAGGGCAGGTATGCGTTGAAATGCGCTTTATGACGGAAAATCATTGAAATTTGATTTCTTTGGGTTCGCCGTATTGCGTTTTTGCGCGCTTCTTTTTGCGTTCGACAATATAATAGACGGGCTCTGCTTGCTTTGCGGGCGGAGCTTTTTCTTTTTCCAGTTCGGGGGGCGGAGCCTTGCTTTGCTTTTTGCGCGATAAATAGGTGACAAGATGCACGCAGGAAAAGCAAAAGGAAAACAGAAGTATCAAATAAAAGCTACCGCGCAGGGCAATTATGCGTGTGGATTTTGATAAAAGAAAAAATACGCGTTCCATACGGAAAGTATACAAGATTATTTTTGTCATATATTGGATAAAAATGGAATAAAAAAGCGGGAAAGGTCGCATACTCAACGTATGGAACAAAAAATGCACGAAAAACAAGCTTTTACCAATGCGAATACGCCAAACGTTTCCAACGTTTTCAACCATTTTCAAGGTGTAAACGGGAAAGAGATTGCGGGTGGGGCGACGCCTGAAAAGGAAGGACGGGTGTCGATTACGGCGCGCGAAGCAATGGAATACCGCGAATTTAAGCGGCAACAAAAACGCGCGGAAATTTTGTCTGCAATTTCTAAATCGGAAGGGGTAATCGAAAAAACAAGCGAAGTAAGCAAAACGGCGGAACGCGCGGAAAAGCTTCGCCAAGCCGCCGTACGCATTACGCCGTCCAGGCTGGAAGCGATAGGGAATTTTTTTCACCGCCGCGCGGTGGCTTTGGATTGCGTAATAGGCGGAAACGGGGAAACGCTGACAAAGGTCAAGTGTTACGAAGCGAAGACGGCGATTAAGCTGGGCGCGAAAGAAATTACGTTGGTGCTCTCCCCGTACGCCGTTACGCATTGTCGCTATGAAGAAATAAAAAGAGAGCTTAAAAAGATGCGCCGCGCGGCGAAACGAGCGAAGGTGAAGGTTTGGGTGGATAAAATGTATCCTTACGCAACGCTTTCGCGCTTGGCTCGGTTGTGTAGCGAGATGAAAGCGGCGTATTTTTGCGTACCGTATTTCGATGGGTGTGAAAAGCTGCGTATCGACTTGACAAACGGCTGTAAATTGCAGGTTTCGGGTTTGGAAAATTTGGAGCAGTACAAGAAAATGGTGGCGGCAGGTACGCAACGAATACTCACCGAACGCGCTTGGGAGTTTTACCAGGAATGGTTGCAAGAAGTGGAAAAAATCAACTTTCCGCAGCTTGACGAAAATATAACGCCTGTTGTTTTGCCGTCGGAAACAAAGCGGGAAGACGAAGTGGGCAAGTTGCAGGCGGCGGAGCTGAAAAGAGCGCCGATTTTATTGCCGGGCGCAACCATTAAGGAAGAAGTTGCGCAGTAAAAAGCCGTATTTCATAAGACGTATCACGCGCCGCGGAAGCGGCGCGGATTTTTATATTTTTGGGGTTTTTGCATACGATTGTAAAAAGTTGCATAGACATACGGTATGAAAAGAACGATTTTTGTATGCGCGATGGCGGTAATGATGGGGTTTTTAGCGGCTGTGGGGCTTTGTGTGCGCGCGATAAACGGCGTGGGCGCGGTTTCTGCGTTTGATACGGGTTTAAAAGTTGTTATAGACGCGGGGCACGGAGGGATTGACGGCGGCGTAACGGGGAAAAGGACGGGGAAAAAGGAAAGCGATATCAATTTGGAGATGGCGTACGTATTGAGCGGCGTTTTGCAAGAAATGGGCTTTGACGTGACGTTGACGCGAAAGACGACGGCGGGCTTGTACGATACGACGGCAAAGGGCTTTAAAAGACGGGATATGGAAAAACGGCGAGAGATTATTCGCGCGGCGAAGCCCGATTTCGTTTTGTCCATACACCAAAATTTTTATCCGATTTCCGCTTATCGCGGGGGGCAGGCGTTTTACGCGCTTCCCGAAACGGAGAACGCGGAAGACGCGGCAAGTAAACGGGTCGCGGAGATTTTGCAGGCGAAGATGAACGATTTGTATGCGGAAAGCGGCGTCAAAGCGCGCCAAGCGATGCGGGGGGATTTTTTCATTTTGCGTTGTTATGATTGTCCGTCCGTACTGCTGGAATGCGGCTTTTTATCCAACGCCGCGGACGAAGTCCTGCTTTGTCAAAATGTTTGGCGGAAAAAGTTTGCCAAAAACATAGCGGCTGGGTTGGTGGAATACCTTGTCGAGCGGTCGGCGTAAAAAATGTGCGGCAAGGTATAAAAAAATTCGTCAATCGCTTGTGTTTTTTATGCGACTGTGCTATAATGGAGAAAGCGAAATAAACCTTAAAGGTTTATACAGCGTGTAAACGACGGAAAAAGGAGTAAGGGTATGTTGACGGGCAGAGAAAACTTGACGCCGCGCGAAGCCGCGCAAATCAGCCCCATTACGCTTGCGTTTGTGGGGGACGCGGTGTACTCTCTTTACGTACGCGAAAGGCTGACGTTGGACGTGGGCGGCAAGACGGCGCAGCTGCAACGCGCTTCCATTAAAACGGTTTCTGCAAAGGGACAAAGCGCGTTTATGGACAAGCTTTTGCCTGCTTTAACCGAAGAAGAAACGGACGTGTTCCGTCGTGGTAAAAATGCGAAAAAAGCCACCAAGAGCAAGAGCGCGAGCAGCTTGGAATACAGCCGTTCGACGGGTTTTGAAGCGGTAATCGGGTATTTGTATTTGCTTGGCAGGACGGAGCGATTGCAAGAATTATTCGCTTTGTCGGTAACGGAAGACTTTACTGCGGAAGAAGAAGTAAAACCCTTTAAACCCGTGCATAGATAAGAAAAAGGATAGAAAGATGAAAACGGAAGGAAGAAACGCGGTTATCGAACTGCTGAAAACAGGAAAAAATATCGACAAATTGATGTTGGAAAAAGGTGCGCAGGGCTCTATTTCTATGATTTTTGCGGAAGCGCGCAAAAAAAATATCCGCGTGCAATTCGTGGATAGACAGGTGTTGGATAAAGAGAGCGAAACCAAACGCCATCAAGGCGTAATCGCGTTTACGACCGATTACGAGTATTACGATTTGGACGATATTATCCAAGACAAAAAGAGCGAAAAGGGCGGCTTTGTCGTGCTTTGCGACGGGATTGAAGACGTGCATAATTTAGGCAGTATCATTCGTGTGGCTGAATGCGCGGGCGCGGACGGCGTCGTGATTCCCAAATCGGGCAGCGCTTCGGTGACGGAGAGCGTAATCCGCATTTCCGCGGGCGCGGCGGAGCATATGAAGGTCGCCAAAGTGCCTAATTTAAACCAAGCCGTAGAAAAATTGCAAAAGGCGGGGTATTGGGTATACGCTTTGGAAGCGGGCGGTGAAGATATTTATAAAGAAAAATTCGACGGCAACGTAGCCCTTATCGTAGGCGGCGAAGACAGCGGCGTAAAACGCTTGACGAAGGAAAAGTGCGACAAAATTCTTTCCTTGCCCTTGCAAGGGAAGGTGAATTCGCTCAATGCTTCGGTTGCGCTTGGTATTGCGGCGTACGAAGTGTTGCGCAATAGATTATAAAAGGTTGAAAATGCAAGAAAAGACAAAAAAACGCAGCGATGAAGACTTGGTAGCGCAGGCGCAAGGCGGGGACAACCAAGCGATGGAAGAACTGCTCCGCCGTCACGCGGGGATTGTGCGCAGTAGCGCGCGCGGGTTTTTCTTGGCTGGCGGCGAAACGGAAGATTTGATCCAAGAAGGTATGATAGGTTTGTATCAAGCTATCGGGGATTATCAAATACAAGACAACAGCAGTAGCTTTAAAAATTTTGCCTATCTTTGCGTTTCGCGGAAAATCATCGACGCGGTGAAAAGCGCGGCTCGCAAGAAGAACGAGCCGTTGAATACGTGTGTGTTTTTAGGGGACGAAGAATGGATGCTCGGTTCGTCGCGCGTCAGCCCCGAAGAGCTTTTGATTATCAGCGACGAGCGTAAAGAACTCAAACAAAAAATGAGCAGGGCGTTGTCTGATTTTGAGTTCAAAATTACGACGATGTACGTAGACGGAATGACCTGCGCGGAGATTTGCGAAGCGACGGGGAAGTCTGCGAAGAGTATAGACAACGCAATTCAGCGTAGCAAACGCAAATTGCAACAGCTTTTGACAGAGAAGTAAAACCAAGGAGAAAAAGATGGCATATTTGGCTTTATACCGCATATTTAGGCCTGCGACGTTGAACGACGTCGTGCGGCAAGAGCATATCGTCACCGTTTTAAAAAACCAAATTGAAACGGGCAGGGTCGGTCACGCATATTTATTTTGCGGGCCGCGCGGTACGGGTAAGACGAGTATAGCGAAAATATTTGCCGCGGCAATCAACTGCGACGAGCCCAAGGACGGCTCGCCCTGCGGAAAATGCGCCAGATGCGTAGCCTTGAAAAATCCTGCGAATTTGGATATTACCGAAATCGACGCCGCGTCCAACAACGGCGTGGATGAAATGCGTGATTTGCGCGAAAAAGTGCAATATCCCCCCGTTGCAGGGAAATATAAAGTATATATCATCGACGAAGTGCATATGCTTTCGCCCGGCGCGTTCAACGCGCTGTTAAAGACGTTGGAAGAACCCCCGTCCCACGCGGTCTTTATCCTTGCTACGACGGAATCGCAAAAAATCCCCGCAACTATACTTTCCAGGTGTATGCGTTTTGATTTTAAACTCATTCCGCAGGCGGATTTGGAAGAACGTTTGAAATTCGTTTTGGATTCCATAGGCAAAAAATACGACGACGAAGCGATTGCCGCGCTCGCGCGGGCAGGTGCGGGAAGCGTGCGCGATATGCTTTCGGTGGCGGACACCTGCGTTTCGTATTCCACGGGGAAATTGACGTACGCGGACGTAAACGCCGTGCTTGGCAACGCCGATTTTTCTTCGGTGGTCAAGCTTTGCGAAGCGATGCTTTTAGGGGACGCGGGCAAAGCCTTTGAACAAACGGAAAGCTTTTTGTCGGCGGGCAAAAGCGTAGGTATGCTGTTGAAGGATATTTTAAACGCGCTCAATGCCTGCGCGGTGGCGAAGACCTGCCGCGACGGTAAAAATATTTTGGCGATGCCCGACGATATGTACGCGGAAATTGCGCGCGTGGCAAAAAACGCGGACGGACATAGATTGTTGCGCGTGACGGAAATATTCGCGGGTATGGAAATGGATTTGAAATATTCCGCTTCTCCGAGAATCGTTTTGGAAACGGCGGTTTGGAAAGCGAGTATGCCGCAGGAAGATTACGAAATCGACGGCTTGATTGCCCGTATTTCCGCGTTGGAAGAGCAAATCAAAAACGGTGTTAAGGTGAACGTAATGCAAAGCTTTGCAGAGCCGATTGCGCAGCCCGTTAAAGCTACGCCTTCCATAAAGGAAGAAGAAACGCCGATCGTGGAAGAATACGACGATTATGCGGGTTTAGACGCGCCGCCTGACGAGCTGCAAACGGGTGGCAACGCGTATTTCGACGCGCCCGCCGCGCCGAGTATGCCCGTGGCAAAACCCGTGACGGAAACTCCGAAAACGGAAACGGTAAAACGCCCTGTTCCCGTTTTGTCAGGGGACGCGAAGAGTACGTTTGGCGCGTTTTTGCGTTCGGTGCGTAAGACGGCGAAGAGCGGGGTTTTGGTGACGATGTGTATGGATTTGGATTACGCGTACGAAGACGGGATTTTCGTGCTGTATACGCAAATTGACACGGTGTACCGTTCTTTGAAAAAGGAAGAGCATTTTGCTTTGCTTGCGCAAAGCTTTGAAAATATCGGAATTTCAGCGCACGGGTTTGACGTGCGATTAAAGGGTAAGGCGTCCGACGCGTTTCAAAAAAGCGTAGACGAAATCAAGGCAACGTTCGGCGGCGTAAAGGTCGAAGTAAAATAAATAGAAAACATAAGAGAATATCGGAGGGATAACATTATGGCAGGCTTTAAAGGCGGAAATGGCAATATGCAAAATTTGATGCGCCAAGCGCAAAAAATGCAAGAAGAAATGGAAAAGACGGCGGAATTGTTGGACGATTGGGAAATCGTTGGTACGGCTGCGGGCGAAGCTGTGGTCGTGTATATGAACGCGAAAAAAATTATCAACGGTATTGAATTAGACGAAAGTATCGTTGACCCCACCGACGTAGAAATGTTGGAAGACCTTATTATGGCGGCGATCAACGACGGCTATGCAAAGGCGGACAAGGTATACGAAGAAAAAATGGGCAAGTACGGCGATATGGGCGCGCTTGGGGGAATGATTTAATCCATGGAAGTTTTTATCGAGTCAATCGGTCGGTTGATTAACGAGTTTTCCAAGCTCCCCGGCGTGGGTAAGAAGACGGCGCAACGCTACGCGTATAAAATCATCGATATGCCGGAAGCGGAAGCGCGCGCTTTTGCCGACGCGATTATCGGCGTAAAGAGAAAGGTGAAATATTGCAAGGTTTGCGGCAACTTCACCGAAGAAGAAACGTGCGCGGTTTGTCGTACGCGGGACAGGAGCAGTATTTGCGTGGTGAAAGAGCCCAAGGACGTAGCGGCGATTGAAAAATTGCACGAGTTTAAAGGGGTGTATCACGTTTTGCACGGGGTAATCGATCCGTTGTCGGGGGTTGGACCTAACGACATTCGCATTCGCGAGCTTTTATCGCGCTTGCAGGACGGGGAAGTGAAGGAAGTAATTATCGCCACCAACCCCGACGTATCGGGGGACGCTACCGCTATGTATTTGGCGAAGCTTATCAAGCCGTTTGATATTCCCGTCACGCGTTTGGCGCACGGGATTCCTATCGGTTCGGAAATCGAATATACGGACGAAGTGACTTTGGCGCGGGCGTTTGTTGAACGCAACCGCATGTAAAACGCCGAATATGCGTCGGCAACGTAACGTTGCATCTAGTTGGGGTATCATTCACCCGTTTTTTTAAGGTTGCTTCGCATTAGGACAAAGGTCAAGGGAATTATTCCCTTGCGGGGTTTTAAGGGCGAGTAGCCCTTAATGGGGTATGGGCAAAGCCCATAGATGAAAAGCCCACCCAAAAGCAAAACGCAGTTTTGCGCTATCTACCACGAAGTGGTCGGCAGTTGTGGACTGTATAGCTTATCAGCTTGCTCATTAAGAATAAGAAAACAAAATAAGGGAGAATTTCCTATTATGAAAATATCAGTATTAGGTTGCGGGCGTTGGGGCTCGTTCATTGCTTGGTATCTTTGTAACCAAGGCCACGAAGTATATTCTTGGGGACCCGAAGACGATTATTCCTACCAAGTGCTCCGTGATACAGGCAAAAACGAATACGTGGAATTAGATAAGCGTATTCATTTAACTTGCAATTTACAAGAAGCGGTTGAACACGCGGAAACAATTATCATTTCCATATCTTCGCAGGGCTTGCGCGGTTTTATCAAGCGCATCACCGAGTTCGACGTTTCTCAAAAAGATTTCGTGCTTTGTATGAAAGGTATCGAAGTTTCTACAGGGTGTCGCTTGTCCGAAGTACTTACGCAAAGCGGCGTTTCCCCCGACCGTATTGCCGTTTGGGTCGGTCCTGGGCATATTCAGGCGTTTACGCAGGGTATTCCCAACTGTATGGTCATCGATTCGGCAAACCCCGCCTTAAAGCAAAAACTTGCCGTGGCGTTTAGAAGCGAGCTTATCCGTTTCTATTACGGCGAAGATTTAATCGGGACGGAGCTTGGCGCGGCGGCGAAAAACGTTATGGGTATCGCCGCGGGGATTTTGGACGGGCTCGGCTATGCGGCGATGAAGGGCGCATTAATGGCGCGCGGCGCGCGCGAAGTTTCCCGCTTGACCAAAGCAATGGGCGGTAACGAGCTTTCCGCCTACGGTTTGGCGCATTTGGGGGATTACGAAGCCACGCTGTTTAGCGAGTTTTCCCATAACAGAAAGTATGGGGAAATGCTCGTAAGCGGTGAAAAATTTGCCAAGCTTGCCGAAGGCGTACCGACGGCGGCGGCAATGAAGAACTTGGGCGAAAAATACGGCGTGGAATTGCCTATCACCTGCGCGGTATACGAAGTTTGCTATGGCGAAGACGATCTTCCCTACGAAGAACGTTGCAAAAAAGCAATGTCTAAATTCTTTGTTCGCGAAACCAAAGCGGAATTTTATTCGTAAAAATAAAAAAAGGACAAACAACCAAACGCGTCGAGTATTCGGCGCGTTTTTTGTATAAAAGTGCGTTTCTTTCGCAAACTGTCATTATGAAAAGGATAAAAATTTTTGACGGGGACGGTAGAAGCCGCGACGAAAAAGAAGACTGCTTCCCAAGCGCGGGGAACGGACAAGAAAAACAAAAATGGATAGGGCAGGTACGCGATGACGGGTAAAAATAGAACAAACTACAACAAAAATTATATAGCGTACGTCAATTCCTTCGACCCGCCTACGCAGCATTTTAAAAATTGTTTCCGCGCCTTTATGGTAGGCGGGCTTATTTGTTGTATCGGTCAATTTCTTCGGGAAATTCTTGAAAAAGCCGCGGGGCTTAGCGGGGACGAGCTCGCTGGTACGGTAAGCGTGATTTTGATATTTTTAGGCACGCTTTTGACGGGATTTGGGGTGTACGATAGGATAGGTAGAAATGCGGGCGCGGGTTCGATTGTCCCGATTACGGGCTTTGCCAACAGCGTAGCTTCTCCCGCCATCGAATTTAAGACGGAAGGGCTGGTGTATGGGCTTGCGGCAAAGATGTTTGTGGTTGCAGGGCCGATTATCGTCTACGGCGTTTTGTCGGGGACGCTGGCGGGAATTATCTATTTATTCTTATAAAGCAAGGGGGCAGGTACGCGTTGAATTATGCAAACGATATTTTTTAAAAGACAGCCAAGGATAGTGGCTACGGGCACGATAGCCGGGCCGAAAGAGTGCGAAGGGGTGGTAGGTAAGTACGTGGACAAAACCCTTTCGGACGATAAATTTGGAGAAAGCACCTACGAAAAAGCGGAATGTAAAATGCTTTCCTTTGCCATATCGCAAGCCATCAAAAATGCGGGCGTAGACGAAAAGGACGTAGATATGCTCATTTCGGGGGATTTGCTCAATCAAATCATTTCCGCGTCTTTTGCGGCAAGGGATTTCGAGTTCCCCTTTTTGGGGGTGTACGGGGCTTGCTCTACCATGGCGGAGAGTATGGCGGTCGCCGCGGCTTTGGTCAACGCAGGGTATTATAAAAATATCGTAGCGGCAACGGGCAGCCATTTTTCATCGGCGGAGCGGCAATATAGGTATCCTTTGGAGCTTGGCTGTACAAGACCGCCGCAAGCGCAATGGACGGTGACAGGCGCGGGAGGCGCGTTCATCGCGGACATGGGTGGGGCAAATTCCGACATAGCCATCACTTGCGCAACGATAGGTCGGGTGGTGGACTACGGGATTACCGACGTAAATAATATGGGCGCGGCAATGGCGCCCGCGGCGATGGATACCATCTTGGCGCACCTAAAAGAAACCAAACGGCAAACGGATTACTACGATTTGATTTTGACGGGGGATTTGGGTGCGCTGGGCAGTAGAATCGTTAAGGATTTGGCGTGGGAAAAGGGCGTGGATATGCAAAAAAATCATGTGGACTGCGGGGAAATCATTTATAAGGTGCTTGAAGACGAATTTCAGGGCGGCAGCGGCGCAGGTTGCAGTGCGGTGGTGTTCAATTCGTATATTTACGACCAGTTAAAAAGCGGAAAAATAAAAAGGGTGCTTTTGGCGGCGACGGGCGCGCTTTTGTCCACCGTATCAAGCGGTCAGGGCGAAAGTATCCCCTGTATTTGCCACGCCGTAGCCATCGAAAAGGTGTAATATGATTTGGGAAGAATACGTGGAAATATTTTGGACTTTTTTCAAGGCGTTTGCCGTCGGCGGGCTGATTTGTATGATCGCGCAAATCGTCATCAACTTCACCGACTTAACGGCAGGAAAAATCCTTGTTCTGTTTATGTTATCGGGCGTAGCTTTACAAACGCTGGGCTTGTATCAATATTTGGTAGATTTTGCAGGCGCGGGCGCAACCGTACCCATTTCAGGCTTTGGCTACTTGCTTGCCAACGGCGCGATAAAAGGCGCGCAAAAGGGCTTATTCGGCGCGTTTACGGGCGCTTTGTCCGCGGCAAGCGCAGGGATTTCTGCGGCGGTCATCTTTTCCTTTATTATGGCAATGCTGTTTAAATCGCGAAGTAAAAAGAACTAAAAAAGCCGCAAAACGCGGCTTTTTTGCTATGCGGATTTGTTATGTGGAAGGGGAAAGGGGTAGCTTGCTTCCGAAGATGTCCGATTGTAAATACGCGTCGGGGACTTGCCCGACGATAACCGACTCGCCGACGAGAATTTCCGTTGTGACGGCAAAATTTTCCGTACGCGACGGCATAACGATGCTGATGTCGGCGATGACGTTTAAGTAAATGGAATGCTTGGTCTGATTGATGCCCACGCTTTCAAAGGTGGACGAAAACCCGCAGGAAACGCTGCTGACGGGGATAATACGAAAATAAATGCTCGGTCCTAACCCCGCAAACGCTTCGATGCCCGTCAACGCGCCGAGCGGCACGGGAATACCGTTCAAACTCAAATTTTTTAAATTCGATTGCGATATGGACGCCGTATCGCGGGCAATTTTATTGATTTTTAAGGGGTTTGCGCGCACGGAAACGATGTCGCCCGCTTCGTTGCGGGTCACCGTCACCAAATCTTCATACCGCATTTCGTCGCTGAGAGTATAATACACGGCGTCGTTGACGGCTACGGTCGTACAAGAGCGCATGGTGGCTTCGCTGATGGAAATGAGCACGCGGGTCACGTTGCGTTGAAAATAGATAAAAAGTAGGACGAGAAATAGAACGAAGGCCAGCAAAATAAAGAGAAAACGCCGCTTTTTTCTTCGGCGTTTTTTTCTTTTTACAGTCCAAGCGGACGACGGCTCGCTGGGTGTGTAGACGGGTAGAGAATATTGAGAAAACCTGCTCATTTCCGCAAAACTCGCTCTAATTCCCGTATAATCATATCGTTGCCAAGCGTGATCGCGCAACAATCAAGCTTATCTTTCAGTTCTTTATCCGCAAATAAATTTTCTACTTCTTCAACGAGCGTATCCAGGTGATTTTGCTCTAAAATATGACAAAGCCCCTTGCGCTTGAAATATTCCGCGTTTTCCTTTTGGTCGCCCCGCGTTTGACCTTCCAAGGGGATAAACAGCGCGGGCTTTTTCAAAGCCAAAATCTCAAAAACCGTACCCGAGCCCGAACGCGCGACAATACCGTCCGCGCAAGCGTAAGCGGTACCCATGTCCGCGATGAATTCCGTTTGTCGATAATTTTTTATATTGCTTTCCACTACGTTTCCCTTGCCGCAAACGTGCAAAACGAAGTATTTTTTCGTCAAAGCCTTGACGTGTTGTCGGACGGCTTGATTGATAGCCGCGCTGCCGCTCCCGCCGCCGAAAACGAGCAAAACTTTGGCGCGTTTTGGAATGGATAATTCTTCGCGTGCTTTTTCTGCGGAAACGTCGAAAATACACCGTCGCATAGGCGCGCCGCTGTACTTGCCGTTTGGGATTTTATCGGCGGTTTCCAAAAAGGAAGTAAAGACGTATTCGCATTTTTTTGCGCTCAAACGGTTGGCGAGCCCAAGAGATAAGTCGCTTTCGTGCGCAAAGCAGGGGATTCCCAGCTTACGCGCGGCGAATACGACGGGCAAAGCTACGTACCCGCCCTTGGAAAATACGACGTCGGGTTGAAAGATGGACAAATGCGCTTTGGCTTGCTTGACGCTTTGACGAAAGGCAAAGGGGATTTTGAAATTGTTTTTGAAAGCGGAAAAGCCGCCGCCGCGGATAAGCTTGGGACATTCGATTTGCATATACGGAATTTTATAGGGCGCAATAATCCCTTTTTCAATGCCGCTTGCGCCGATATACCCCACGTCCACGCCGCCTTTATTTAAAAAATCTTCTATTAAGGCTACGTTAGGAATAACGTGCCCCGCGCTGCCGCCGCCTGTAAAAAGTATTTTCTTCACCGTGCGCCCCCAAATAAAAATCTCACTATTATTATAGACGGCAATCGGCGCGGATATTCCAAAAAAAGCCCTACCGCAAACGGGTAGGGCAAAAAATATTTTTTCAAATCAAAGATACAATTTGGCTACTTCCTTTGCGGTTTGCGCCACTTTTTCTTGCAACCAAGCGGGTTCTAACACCTTAAAACCCTTGCCCATACTCATAATCTTGGCGGGTAAAAGCTCTTCGTCGGGCAGGATTACGTCCGCGAAATAGTATCCGTTTTTATACCGCATACACTCCGCGCCAAGCCAGTCCTGCGCAGGCGTAACGGCTTCTTGCTGAATAACAAAGCGGGCGTGGATAACGTTTTGTACGGTTTGGGACGGGAAGGGCAAATCGTCGCGGGGGAAGGGACGTTTTCGAAATACGGTATCCGTTTTGAATACGGATAAAATCCTGCCCAAAGCGTACAGGGAAAAAATACGCGTATCGTGGCCGAATGCGTACGTCCACCAAACGCCGCGGTCGAAAATAAGCGCGTGCGGTTCGACGCGCTGCGTCACCTTTTTGCCGTCGTCGTCAAAATATACGATATCGAGAAGAAGCTTTTTCTTAATGCTTTCTTCCACGATACGGAGCTTTTCCGCAAACGTGCGCAAGTCCCCAAACGCGCCGCTATCCAAAAATACGTTTCCCGTTTCCAAAAACAAAGCCAGGTTTTTCGCTTCCGTTTTCTTTTGCGCGGAGAGCTTGCGGCGGGCGAGCAAAAAGCGTTCTTCACAGCCCTGCGAATAGGCAAGCTCCAAGGCTTCGATGGCGGCTTCGTATTCGTCCGCGCGCATAAAGCCCACGGGCAGCTTGTAATTGTCCGCAAGGCAAATGCCGCCGTTTCTGCCCCGTTTGATTTCCAAAGGTAAATGCTGGGATAAAATTTCTACGTAGCGGTAAACGGTGCGCGGGGAAAGGGAGTATTTTTCCGAAAGATAGCGCGCCGTCAGGGTTTGTTTGGATAATAAATCGAAAACAATCGACAATAGAATGGAAAATTTCATAACACTCCGAAAATTTGTAAAAATATGGAAAAATTGTAGCACAAGAATCCGCTTTTGTCAAGTTTTCTTTTTTTTACTCGGTATTGCGCAAAAAACAAGCCCCGCGGCGGAGAAATCACGGCAAAACGCTTGACAAAAAGCGCGAAAAAGTGTACAGTTAATAGTGATAATTAAAAAACCTACGTACTACGTAGTAGGTTTGTAGATAGGAGAAAATGCGTTATGGCAAACGTAATGGATACCCTTCGCGCAAGGGGCTTTGTAAAACAGACGGTATTTGAAGAAGAATTGTACGAAAAGCTCGGCAAAGAAAGCGTGCCTTTCTATATCGGGTTCGATCCCACGGCGGATTCTTTGCACGTAGGGCACTTTATGCAGTTGATCGCTATGCATCATATGCAACAGGCAGGGCACAAGCCCATCATTTTGATCGGCGGCGGTACGGCTATGGTAGGCGATCCTTCGGGCAGAACGGATATGCGTTCGATGATGACCAAGGAAACCATTCGCCATAACGTAGAATGTTTTAAAAAGCAAATGTCCCGTTTCATTGATTTCGAAGGCGAAAACGCGGCGATTATCGTAGACAACGCGGACTGGCTCATGAGTTTAAATTATATCGATTTCTTGCGCGACATCGGCGCGCATTTCTCCGTCAACAAAATGTTGTCTGCGGAATGTTTTAAACAACGCTTAGAAAGGGGACTTTCCTTCTTGGAATTCAACTATATGTTGATGCAGGGCTACGATTTCCTTGTGTTGTATAAAAAATACGGCTGTCAATTAGAGCTTGGCGGCGACGACCAGTGGAGCAATATTTTGGCGGGCGCAAACTTGATTCGCGTCAAAGAACAAAAGCCTGCTTACGCAATGACGTTTACTCTTTTGACGACTTCGGACGGCAAAAAGATGGGTAAAACGGCGAAGGGCGCGGTTTGGCTTGACGAAAACAAGACGACTCCTTACGAGTTCTATCAATATTGGAGAAATATCGCGGACGAAGACGTGGAAAAGTGTATGAAGCTGCTCACCTTCTTGCCGCTTGAACAAATCAACGAGCTTTGCGCGCACCGCGACGAACGTATCAACCACGCGAAAGAAGTGCTGGCGTACGAGCTTACCAAGGAAGTGCACGGCGAAGAAAAGGCGAATATTGCGCAAAGCCAAGCAAAGGCGGCTTTCGGCGGCGCGGATGCGGAGCTTTTGACCAAGGAAGTGTCGGACGTTGCAACGGTGGTGGACGCTATGGTGGCGGCTGGGGTCGCCAAATCCAAGGGCGAAGCGCGCCGACTTATCGAACAGGGCGGCGTTTCCGTGGACGAAACCAAAGTTACGGACGCAAATATGCCCATTCCCGCGGCGGAATTTGTTTTGCATAAGGGCAAAAAAGTACATCTTAAAATTGTAGTAAAATAAGAAGAAAACGCGCAGACGTTTGCAAAATACTTGCGGACGGCTACGCGTTTTTGCGTAATTATAAAGGAAATTTTGTAGGCTATGTAAAAAACGACGCGCACGGTATACGGTAGATACGAGAGTGAAAAAATCATAGAAAAATCCCGCTTTTTAACCTATTCCGCGCACGTGGAAAGCGAAGAAGAAGCGCGCGCGTTTATTGCGGAAATCCGCGCGAAGCACAGCTTGGCAACGCACGTTTGCTTTGCTTTCATTTCCGATAAAATAGGCAATTTGCAACGTTTTTCCGACGACGGAGAGCCGCAAGGCACGGCAGGCGTGCCCATTTTGGAAGTGTTAAAGGCGAAAAAATTGTTTGAAACGGCGGTGGCGGTCGTTCGCTATTTCGGCGGTATCAAGCTTGGCGCAGGCGGGCTGGTTCGGGCATATTCTTCGTCGGCGGCGGAAAACTTGGACGGGGCGGATATCCGCGTGGTGGAAACGTGCGTGGAAATCTTTGTCACCGTTGATTATACGGGCATCGACAGCATACAAAAATTTATTTCATCGCGACCCTGCTCCCTGCTTTCTACCGATTACGGGGAGAAAGTGCGGTTTTGGGCGACGGTGAAAAAGAAGGACGCGGAAGGGTTTGTATCCGAGCTTGTCGATTATATGCAAGGCAGGGTACAGGTGGAAACGGGCAGCGAATATTTCGGTTTATTTAAAGAATAAAGAACAAAAAAGGGGGAATCCTTATGAAATATTGTAACGTAGGCGATTTTAACGCTTCGAGAATTGTGATGGGATGTATGCGTATCGGCGACAAACCGTTGGAACAAACGGAAAAAGTCATCGTCAGCGCTTGCGCAAACGGTGTAAATATGTTCGATTTGGCGGACGTATACGGCGGCGGGAACGCGGAAAAGGTTTTCGGCGTTGCCATTCGCGATTTGGAAATTCCCAGAAAGAATTACATTTTACAAACCAAGTGCGGCATTTGTAAAAACGCGGAAGGGACGATTCATCATTTCAACTTCGCCAAGGACTATATTATGTCGTCGGTGGAAGGCAGTTTAAAGCGTTTAAACACAGAATATATCGATATTTTGCTTTTGCACCGTCCCGACACCCTTGCCGACCCAGACGAAATCGGGGAAGCCTTTGAAAGATTGCAAGAAGACGGCAAAGTGCGCGCTTTTGGCGTGAGCAATTTTTCCGCTATGCAAATGAAGCTGTTCCGTTCGTGCGGGATAGAAATCGTAGCCAACCAAATGCAATTCTCGCTTGGTCACACCCTTCCCGTGGACGCGGGCTTTTACGTAAATATGACCAAGGACGAAGCGACGACGCGTGCGGGCGACGCAATGGAATACTGTCGATTGAAAAAAATCCCCGTGCAGGCTTGGTCGCCTTTGCAGTACGGCTTTTTCGAAGGGGTGTTCGTGGGCAACGAAAAATTCCCGATTTTAAACGCGGAATTAAATATCCAAGCGGAAAAATACGGCGTAGCTCCGTCGGCAATCGCGCTGGCCTGGATCCTTCGTCATCCCGCCTTTAAACAAGTGGTGACGGGTACGACTTCGCCCGAAAGAATGAACGAGCTTTGCAAAGCGGCGGACGTCAATATGAGCAGGGAAGATTGGTACTCTCTTTACAACGCTACGGGCAAACAGTTGCCCTAAAAGTGCTTTGTCGAGTAAAAAAGCCGTCGTTTGGTCGGTTGTCGATAATAAACGAGAAATATTAACAAAAAATGTGCTTTCTTGTGCAAAATGTACAATATGATAGGGCAAATTTGTTGCTTTTTTTAGTTGTAATTTTTATCAAGATATAGTAAAATATTTATAATGAAAAATAATGATGGCTCGAAAGAGTTATTAGGAGGAAAATAATATGTCAGGTCTTTTGCTGAAAGGCATTAACAAAGTATACCCTTCCGGTGTACAAGCTGTGTTCAATTTCTGTCTTGATATCAGAGATAAGGAATTCATCGTATTGGTTGGCCCTTCCGGTTGCGGTAAGTCTACCACCCTTCGTATGATCGCTGGTTTGGAAGAAATTTCCAGCGGTGAACTTTATATCGACGACAAACTCGTAAACGACGTCGTTCCTAAGGATAGAGATATCGCGATGGTATTCCAAAACTACGCGTTGTATCCCCATATGTCCGTATACGACAATATGGCGTTCGGTTTGAAGCTTCGTAAAGTACCTAAGGAAATCATCGACCAAAAGGTTAAAGCTGCGGCTGAAATCCTTGGTATCACCGATTACCTTTCCAGAAAACCCAAGGCATTGTCCGGTGGTCAAAGACAACGTGTTGCGCTCGGCCGTACCATCGTTCGTGAACCCAAAGTATTCCTTTTGGACGAACCTTTGTCCAACCTTGACGCTAAGCTCCGTGCTTCCATGAGAACGGAAATTTCCAAGCTTCACGCTCGTCTTGCTACGACGTTCATCTACGTTACGCACGACCAAATCGAAGCTATGACCATGGGTACGAGAATCGTTGTTATGAAAGACGGTTTCATGCAACAAGTGGATACCCCTCAAAACTTGTACGATTATCCCGTAAACCTTTTCGTTGCAAGCTTCATCGGTACGCCCCAAATGAACTTCTTTAAAGAATCCACGCTCACCAGCGAAGGCGGCAACATTTACGTAAACTTCGTAGGCGACAACAAGATTCTTCTTCCTAAGAACGTTGCTGCAAGAATTAAGAACGTAAACGAATACCTTGATACTGGCAAGCCCGTAACGCTCGGCGTTCGTCCCGAAGATATCCATCAGGACCAAATGTACATTTCGAACTCCCCTGAAACGGTTGTAAAAGCTCGTATTGAAGTTATCGAAAAGCTCGGTGCTGAAACGCAAATCTACTGCGAACTTGACTACGAAGGTAAAACGGCTTCCATTATCGAAAGCTCTACGCAAATGATCGCGAAGATTTCCAGCCGTGCAGTCGTTGCGCTTAACGATATTATCGAACTTGCATTCGACGCAAACCACATTCATATGTTCGACGGTGAAACCGAAGCTTCCTTGCTTGAAAGAGATGCTGGTTATGAAGTTATCGAAGAAAACGCAGAAGGCGCGGCATTCGTGCCTCCTACACCCCAAGAAATGCGCGCTAAGATCGATGCGGCTCGTATCGTAACCAAAGAAATGAAAGCGCAAGCAAGAAAGGACGCTCGTATGGCTAAGCGCGCTGAAAAAGCACAAGCTAAATTGGCTGTTGAAGCTCCCGTAGAAGAAGCTCCTGTTGAAGAAGCTCCCGCAGAAGAAACCAAAGACGAAGAATAATTCGTAATACAATTACCGCTCTTTGCCAAAGCAAAGGGCGGTATTTTTTTATTTCATTTGTTTTTACGAAGCCCTATTTTTAAAAATGCGCACGGCAACGGCGGTGACGTCGTCTTTGGCTTTGCCACGGTAGGCTTGCAGAGCGCTTTGCACCAACGTATCAGCAAGCTGTTGGGGGTTGTTTGTAGGGATAGAACGCAGCGTTTCGTATAAATCCGCCGCGCCGCCGAAAGCGTCGGTAACGCCGTCGCTGACAAACAGCAAAACGTCGTTTTCGTTTAGAGTATAGGTGGAAACGTCGGGACGGAGATTATCCAAAATACCAAGCGGCAGGGACGCGCTTTCCAGCACTTTCACCGTATTGCCCGACAAAATAAAGGCAAGGGGAGAACCGATTTTGACGATATCCGCCCGTCCGTCCGTCAAATCCACAATGGCTACGTCCACGCAGGCAAAGCTTTCTTCTTTGCTAAACGTCAGCAGCTTGTTGACGGTGGAAAGGATAAGCGGGGGCGGCATTTTTGCCCGATAGAAGCTTTCCAGCAAGGAAATGGTACTTGCGGAAATTTTATGCGCGTACTCGCCGCTGCCCATTCCGTCCACCAAAGCCACCATAAACCGTCTTTCGTCAATTTTAATAACCGAATGGGTATCCCCGCTTGCGATTTCGCCCGCTTTTTGCGCGGTAGAAATCCCAAAAGCGGCGTCAAAAGTCGTCCTTTTTCGTAAAATGCAACAATATTTATCCCCGCTGAGCGCAATCCGTTCGGAAATTGCCATCGCTTCGCCCAAGGTATGGGTAGCGACAGCGGCGATTTTTTTAACGTCCGCTTTGCCAAAGGTGACCAGGGAAAGGGTAAGATTGTCTTCTTCTCCGTAAATCAGCGTTTCCGCGCAAACGATGCCGACGTTTAATAGAGCCGCGCACAACGCTCGTTCTTTATCCGTATACAAACGGAGCGGTTCGCTTTGTTCCAAAGCAAGATTTTTTAATATCTCGCTGACGCCTTGGGCTTGTCCCGCCAAAAGCCCGCGCCCCGTGGCTGTGTTTTCCGCTTCCGTGGCGTACGCGCGGTATTCCGCGAGCTGTTTATTTAGCGCGTACAGCATTTCGCTTTGGAAATTGCAATTTTCCGCAAGCTTTTTCGGGACGTCCAGCAAAGTTGCCTTACCCTTTAAACATCCCACGTCGATAAGGTTTGTAATCCACGGCAGGGGATTTTTTCGCGCGCAAACCAAATATTGCGGGCATTTTTTACACACTTCGTCGATGACGCAGTTTCGTATGTACTCTTTGGCGTGCGTTTCTGCTTCTGCCGAGCCCAAGGAATTGAAGGTGGCTTGGATTTCGCGGAAAACAGCGGAAAGTTCAAACAGTTTTTCCCCGATTGCCGCGCGGTTTCTATTGATGGCAATGCGAGAAAGATGTTTTTCACGATAAAACAGCACTTTTTGTTCCAACGCCCGTAAAATGGGCGCGGGAATCAGCATAAAAAGCAAAGCGGGGAGTAAGGCGGAAAGTAAAGACGCAACCAACTCGCCCGTTGGATAAGAAAAAAGTCCTTCGAAATACCCAAAAGCGAAAAACACGGCGAGTAGGGCAAACGCTATGGCAAGCCTGCCAAAGCGCGCGAATAATAGAACGGCTACGCCAAACACGAAAAATTTTTCAATGGATTGTTCCGTCAGGATAAAAGGGGGCAGGGAAAGGCAAAAGGCGCAAAGCAGGCAGGACGGGTCTTTGGTTACGCTTGTAAAGACGAGCAAAAATAAAAATGCGGCACCCAGGTACGCGTTCACGCTCAAAAATCGGCAAAATCCTACCCCGACAAGGCAAAGGGAAAAGATGGTGAAAACCAGCTCGTCACTTCGCAAACGACAATGCAAAAACTTTTTTAAGATGCATTTTGCGGCGATGGAAAAAATAGCGGCGATTACAAAGAAAAAAGCCGCTAATACGATTTTTTGGACGAGAATATTATCGATAAATGCATTTGGCGTAGGCAAAACGTACCCGTTGAAAGGGGCGGCGACAACGAAAATTACCAAAACCAAGGTTAGCGCAAACATAGGGAGCAAGGGGGCTCGGTGTTTATATTTTTTATTATGTATCCAAAAGGCAATCGCCATCAAAACCGTTTGCGCGGCGTAAAGGCAAATAAGCGCTGCGTTTTGCGAAAAAAGGCATGGCAAAAACCCGACGACGGCGCTTGGGAGCGTGGGTAAACCCACCTGCAACATAGCGTACAATAAAAGTAGAGAGAACGGTTCGCCGTTATCCAAAACAAAAAATAGGCAAATGGAAACGAATGCAAAAGAAAGCATAACGCCAAGCCTGACAAAATCGATTTTTTTTCGAATCCGCATAATAAAAAACCTCCGCAAGCGAATACCTTTATTATAAAGGAAATTCGCTTGCGGAATTTGTCTAAATAGGGAGTATTTTTAATATTTTTCACGGATTTGAACAGCGGCTTTGTGGGTAAAATTCAGTTGTTGACGGGAAAACCTAAGCTTATCAAAATGGCGCGGTTGACCCGCACCATCGTAGCAGGCGGCAGCTCCCCGATGCGTTCTTTTAAGCGGCGTTTATCCAAAGTGCGGATTTGTTCCAACAAAATCACGCTGTCTTTGGCAAGCCCGTAGGCGGACGGCAGCTCAATATGCGTAGGGAGCTTCGCTTTGTTGATTTTGCTGGTGACAGCGGCGGCTATAATGGTGGGGGAATATTTGTTGCCAACGTCGTTTTGCACGACAAGTACGGGTCGGATTCCGCCCTGCTCGCTCCCCACGACGGGGGAAAGATCCGCATAATACAATTCACCACGCTTAACGTTCATAACTTTACCTCTTTTGAAAACGGAACAAGCCCCTATTGCATTATATGTAAAACGGAGCCGTTCGCGTTCCCGTGTTTTCAATAAAAGTATAGCCGCTAATTTCCTTTTT
>JBGVRC010000029.1:0-2170 GCA_045128055.1 Candidatus Scatosoma sp.
TTTTTTCGCGGGGCATTTCCGTGATATCGTTTTGGTGACGGCAGCCAACGCGTTCGTTGATAAATTTACCTTCTTCGTCAAGCGGTTCGTTTGCTTGCGCTACGATATACTTATCTTCTTCGTCTGCGGTAAGGTAATCTACGTGTTCGGTTACCACACCCGTTTCTTTATCGATTCTTCTGTACGGGCTCATAATGAAGCCGTATTCATTTACCTTTGCGAAGGTTGCAAGGGACGTGATAAGACCGATGTTTTGACCTTCTGGCGTTTCGATAGGACACATACGGCCATAGTGCGTATGGTGAATGTCACGAACTTCGAAGGTGGCTCTATCTCTGTTCAAACCGCCGGGACCGAGCGCGGAAAGCTTACGCTTGTGGGTAAGTTCTGCAATCGGGTTGGTTTGGTCCATAAATTGCGAAAGCTGGGACGAACCGAAGAATTCGCGAATGACAGCGGAAACGGGACGGATATTGATAAGACCCGGGGGCGTGATTTCCATGGGGTCTTGCGTACCCATTCTTTCCTTGATAAGTCTTTCCAATCTTGCAATACCGATGCGGAGTTGGTTTTGGAGCAATTCGCCAACCGAACGTACGCGACGGTTGCCAAGGTGGTCGATGTTGTCCGTCGTGCCGATGCCGTATTTCAAATCAAGGTTGGTGGAAATAGCCGCTACGATATCGTCTACCGTAATATGCTTATGGCAGAGCTTATCGATCAAGGGACGCATTTCCTTCTTTTGTTCCTTGGTAGGAATAGGATTTTCGCTGTTTAAAACTTCGTGGAAAAGCTTACAAGCCGCAACGAATTTTCTGCGGTTGTCCTTTCTCTTTTCTCTCTTCTTCTTTTCTTCGGGCTTTTCGTCGGGTTCTTCCGCCTTTTCAACCGTCTTGTAAAGCTCGTTAATTTCATCGACGTATTTTTCCGCTACTTCTTCTACGGACAAGGAAGCGCATTCTTCTGCGATAAGCTTGGAGAATTTGTAGGTGGGATAGAATACGGTGGGCAAAAGACCGAAATCCTTGTCGCGTACTTGTACGGGGATATCGGAAATGGAAGCAAAATCAACGGTGTTGTTTGCAATCATTCTGTGACGGATTTCCCCTTCTTCGGGATCGTCAACCAAAACGTACAAATCGTTTACGCCGCAGTTTTGAATTTCTTTTGCTTTGGTTTCGGAAATTCTTTCGCCTGCTTCGGCAATTACTTCGCCCGTTTCGGGATTGATAACCGCGTCCGCTACTCTGCAACCTGCCAAACGGAAGGAAAGGCAAAGCTTTTTATTGTACTTGTATCTGCCGACCTTGGTAATGTCGTAACGACGGGATTCGAAGAACAAGTTGAAAAGGTGCGCTCTTACGGAGTCTTCCGTAGGCGCTTCGCCGGGACGAAGACGACGGTACAATTCGTACAAGCCGTCCGATTCGGATTTTGCGGTGTCTTTTGCAAGGGTAGCCGCAATAATTTTATCGCCGGGGAACAAATCTTCGATTGCGCGGTTAGAACCGTAGCCGAGCGCGCGCAAAAGCACCGTGATAGGCAGCTTTTTCTTTCTGTCTACACGGACGTACAACGCGTCTTGCGCGTCTTGTTCAAGTTCGAGCCAAGCCCCGCGGTTGGGAATAACGGTCGTCGCGAACATTTCCTTACCCGTTTTGTCCTTGCTCGACGAGTTGTTTACGCCGGGCGAACGAACGAGCTGGGATACGATTACACGATCCGCGCCGTTGATGATGAACGAGCCGTTTTCGGTCATAAGGGGAATGTCCCCCATGTACACTTCTTGGTCTAAAACTTCGTTCTTGACTTTGTTGACAAGACGAACTTTTACACGAAGTTGCAGCGCGTACGTAGCATCGCGGGTACGACATTCTTTTTCGTCGTACTTGGGCTTTTCAGCAAATCTGTGCTCTAAAAAGTACAGCTCGAATCTGTCGGAGTAGTCGGTAATTGGCGAAAAATCTTCGAATACTTCGCTGATGCCTTCTTCGATGAAGGTATTATAGCTGTCTTTCTGGATTTCAACGAGATCGGGAATATCGATAACTTCGTTGATGTTGCCGAATTTTCTTCTTTCGGTTTTGCCATACTTGGAAATAGGTAAATCCATCGCTTAAAATTGCTCCTTAATTTTTTTCAGGCGATCTACCGAGTATATCTTTTCATC
>JBGVRC010000030.1:0-12103 GCA_045128055.1 Candidatus Scatosoma sp.
TGGCTATATGGCGGCGAAAGCGGCGATAGAAAGCGGTAAAACGAATTATTTGCACGACGTAGAATACGCGGCGATGCAAGCGATGAAGGAAGACGTAAAAAAGGCGATAAAGACCTTTTCTAATCTCTAAAAGCGGATAAACTCCGTATGAGTAAAATGAAAACTTTTTAATTTAGAATAACAATCATAATATACGCCCCAAAAGTTTGCTCAACTTTTGGGGCGTATGCTATCTTAGGTTGCCTAATTATTTTTGTTGTTTGCGAAACAAGGCGGGCGTTTGTCCCGTGGTCGATTTAAAAACCTTGATAAAATAGCTGTAATCGGGGATACCGACCGATTCGGCTATCGTTTGTATGGGTCTATCCGTTGTGGTGAGCAATCTTTTCGCTTCCGCAATCCGCTGTTGAATAATATATTGCTTTGGCGGTAGTCCCGTTGCCTTTTTCATAACGGAATGTAGCTGTTTAAAGGATAAATAAAAATGCTTACATAATTTTTCCAAGGAAAGGTCTTCGCTCAAATGGTCGTTGATATATGCGGTGATCACCATTTCAAAAGCGGTATGCTTCATTGTGATAATATTTTTATGCACGGCATAATCGAACATAGTATAAAGCATCGTTTTGACTGCTTCAAACTTTTCTTCCGAAAAGGCAGACGTCGCAAAATACATATTGACCAGTTCTTGTTCGTCCAAGGCAAATTCCTTGCTGAACGCCTTGATTTTTTGCAACGCAAACGCGTCGTTTTGCTTGTCGCGAAACGGACCGACGAAAATATATCCGTACGTTTCGTTATGGCTGGACATTTTAAAAATCATCTCCTTCATACCCAAATGACACGCGTAGTGATGATCGGGGACTTGGGAGTATTTACAATGCGTCAGCGCGGCGGTATCCGTTTCGGAACAACGGCGGCAGTCGTGGTCTTTTACAACGCGGCAAAGCGGATGCATAGGAGACGTACACGCATACGTGCCTTCAAAATCTCCATCGAAAAACGAGATGTTCGTCTTTACCAACGTATGTAGACTAAAAAGCAATTTATTAAACAATTCAAGATCAAACGTAACCATATTTACATTATAACGAAAAGCGTTTTAAAAAGCAAGTATTTTCAAAAAAATGGTAGAATTATCCGTTAAAAGGCAAAAAAATACTATAAAAGTGTCATAATTATCCCTATACAAATGCAATCATCTGTGTTATAATTTTTATGTAACTATAAAAATGCCGTAATGCGTGCAAAGCGCAGGAAAAAGTAGGAAGGAATTATGGGGTATAAAAATTTTGGCGCGCTTATCTGTTGCGCAAGCAACGGGGTAATGAAAGTCGAGCGGGTAAAAGATTTGGTAGACAATTTATCAAAAATGGGGTATAATCTTTTAGAGCTTTGTATCGACGATATGTATAAGATAGAAAGCGAGCCGTATTTTGGGTATTTGCGCGGTGGATATACGAAAGCGGAAATCCAAGAAATGGACGCGTATGCGAAGTCGAAAGGGATAGAATTAGTCCCCGCCATACAAACCTTGGCGCACTTGACGAATTTGGTAAAAATTCCGCACTATGCCGATATTGTCGACATCGACAACATTTTGCTGGTGGACGAACCGAAAACGTACGAGCTTATCGATAAAATGTTCGCGTCGATTGCGGACAGCTTCACGTCGAGAAAGGTAAATATCGGCTTTGATGAAGCGCACAACATCGGGCTTGGAAAATATTTGGATAAGCACGGGTATACCGATCGGTACGAATTGCTGCTTCGCCATTTAAATAGAGTTGTTGAAATCGCGGGAAAGTATGGTTTTAAGATACATATGTGGAGCGATATGTTTTTCAAACTTGCCAACTGCGGCGAGTATTGGAAAAAAGGAGTAAAAATCCCCGAAGCAGTTTGTCAAAAAGTACCGCAGGGGGTAGAGCTTTGCTATTGGGATTATTATCAAACGGACGAAGAAATGTACGGAGAAATGATAAAATCCCACAAAAATTTTAACCGCGAGCTTTGGTTTGCAGGCGGGGCTTGGACGTGGAACGGCTTTGCGCCGCACAACCGTTTTTCGCTGGAATCTATGTCGCCCGCTATGAAACAGGTAAGAATGAACGGCATACAAAACGTACTGATTACTATGTGGGGTGACAACGGGCACGATTGTTCGTATTTTTCCGCGCTTCCGTCGTTGTATGCGATAAAACAGTACGCGGAAGGCAATTTTGACGAAGAAAAAATCGAGCAAGGCTTTTTCGACTTGTTTGGGTTAAACTTCGACGACTTTATGCTGTTGGATATTCCTAATCAAAATAAGAGCAATCCGCAAATGAAGAAGACGGACAATGCATGCAAGGTGCTTTTGTACAACGATTGTTTCCTTGGTTTAAAGGACAAAGAATTCGAACCATTAGCCCCCGTACCCTTCGGCGAATACGCAGATACGCTGGAAATGGTAGGGGTGCGTATGGGCAAGTATGCATATTTGTACGATAATCTTGCGGCGCTTTGTAGGGTGTTGGAATTAAAAGCCGAGCTTGGTTTAAGGACGCGCAGAGCGTACAAGGCGGGAGATAAAACCGCGTTAAAGGCGTTGATTGCCGATTATCAAGAAACGATAAGACGGGTCGGCGTTTTTAGGGATACGCTGCGCAAGGTATGGATGCAAGACAACAAACCGTACGGCTGGGATATTCAAGAAATGCGTCTTGGTGGGCTTAGGGCAAGGCTTGCCGATTGCGCCCAGCGGTTGGAAGAATATTTAAACGGTAAGGTAGGGAATATTCCAGAGCTGGAAGAAGAACTTTTACCGTACGCGACGTGGGGCTCGCAATATAACGAATATTGCGGCTTCGTAACGGTCGGTCAATTATAAGAAAGGGGGGCGAAAGTGATAAACAACGACGCGCAAATCAATATGGATATGCAACGCAAAAAGTTGAGATGGAAAAAGCGCTTTGACAAAAACTTTTTTGTCTTTTGCTTTTTAGGCTTTCCCGTCTTAAATTTTTTGGTGTTTTATCTCTACGTAAACGTGGATTCGTTTATGATGGCGTTTCAACGCCCCGTCTATGGCCAAGGCTACGGTGCGACCAGTTGGGGAATGGATAATTTCAAGCAAATTTTCAGTTTGTTTCAGTCGTCAAACGGCAAAACCTTATTGATTGCTTGTAGAAATACCATTATCTTCTACGTAGCGGGTATGATTATCGGTATGCCGATATCCATTTTGATGAGCTATTTCATCTACAAAAAAATAGCCTGCTATAAAACCTTCCGTTTGGTTACCTATTTGCCGAACATCATAACAAGCTCCGCTTTGGTCATTTTGTTTAAAAACGCGATTGGCCCGGGCGGACCCTTGGACGCTATGTATACGCGGTTTGGTTGGGAGTACATAGACCCCATCACCAAAACGTCGTCGGCTATTTGGACGATTTTATTTTACACGCTGTCTTTTGGCTTTGGTATGAATATGATCGTCTTAAACGGGGCGATGCTGGGTATCAATCAAGAAATGCTGGAAGCGGCGGAATTAGACGGCTGTAATTGGTTTCAAGAGCTCACGAAAATCATCGTTCCCACCATTTGGCCGACGGTAGCCACCATCGTTATGTTGGCGACGGCAGGCTTCCTTGGTTCTACGGGGCCTATTCTTGCGTTTACGAAAGGCACGAATGAAACGATGACGCTTTCCTTTTATATTTATCAATTAGTCAGCGGCGCGGGCACGGGGAAAACCGATTTGTATTTGGCGTCCACGATCGGCGTATTGATGACGGTGGTATCTTTCCCGATTGCCATGCTTGTCAAACGAGTATTGTACGGAAAGGAGGAAACGGTATGAAAAAAGCAAAATCGTCCGCTTTGAAAAAAAGCGGCTCTGAAAAAATCGTTTTTGCCGTAGCGTTTGCCCTGCTTATGCTGTACGTCGTGTACGTATTGTATTTCTTCTATTTTGCAATCGTATGCGCGTTAAAAACGAACAACGACGCTTATATGATAGACAAGCTTTCCAAAAAGCTTGCGTCTTGGACGGCTGCGCCGAATTTTAAAAACTTTATCGAAGCGTTCGACCAACTGGAAACGGTTTTGCGCGGATATAGCTTTTCGATAATGACGTGGAATTCCATTTGGCGTACGGTGACAAGCTCCGTTTTGTCGATTATGGCAAGTACGATGGTTTGTTACGTGTTGGTATTCTACCGTTCCAAGCTGACGAGATTTATCTACAATTTAGGGATTTTTGTATCGCTGTTTCCCGTGTACGGTTCGGCAGGGGCAAGCTATCGCTTGATGGATAATTTAAATTTAATCAATAATCCCATCAATATGATTACGAGCATTTCGCTCTTCGGCGGTTATTTCTTTTATATGTACGCGTTTATGAAATCGCTGTCTTGGGAATACGCGGAAGCGGCGTTTATCGACGGCGCAGGGCATTTTAGAACCTTTTTCCGCATTATGTTTCCGATGGCGCTTCCCAGCGTTTCCGCTCTGTTTATTATGTCCTTTATCGCAGGGTGGAACGATTACGAATCCACGCTCTTGTATATGAATGCATACCCCAATCTTTCGTACGGTATTTACGCATTCAGCGAAAATCAAAAGTACGTGGCGAATATGCCAGGGTTGTTTGCAGGGGTATTGATTACGCTGCTGCCCGTATTGATTTTATTCTTGGTGTTCCAAAATACGATTATGGAAAAGGTACATCTCGGCGGATTGAAAGGTTAAAAATATTTTTAGTAAAAATAAAAAAAATTAGACGTATTAAGGAGATAAATAATGAGAAAAGCAACAAGATTAGCCGTGCTTTCGATGGCGGCGCTTATGAGTATCGGCGCTACGGGCGCGCTTAGCGCGTGCGGCGGAGCAGGCGGCGGTACGAACAATCCAAACGCAGTCAATATCAAGGCGGTAAACCTTGGTTTTGGGGTGGAATGGCTGTATCAATTAACGGACGCGTATACAAAGGCGAATCCCGACACTACTTTCAATATTACGCCGCTTGCGGGACAAGACGGCGTGGAAGCCATTCAAGGGGAATTGGAATCTTTGAGCGGCGGTACGGATATTTTCTTTACCAGACCTTCCGATTTCCATTCCGTATGCTATCAAGGCGAAGTGGTTACAAAAGCGGGTAAATTCGATTGCGCGTATGCCGATTTGACGGATATTTGGCAATCCGCATACGACGGGGAAAACGGAGCGACGATGGAAAGCAAAATCGACGCTGCGTACGCGGAATATTTAAACGTGGACGGCAAATATTACGGCGTGCCTTGGGCAGACGGTTTTATGGGCATCGTCAGAAACAAAAACGTTTGGGCTACGCTTGGGCTTACGGAAGACGACGTACCCTTGACGACGAATGAATGGTTGGCGCTCTGCGACGAAATTAAGGTGTTGGCAAAGGAAGCGAAAACGTCTGGGAAAACGCAATTTGAAATCGCGCCCATTCTCTATTCGAAGAGCGAAGAATATTATACGTCGATATTCCCCATTTGGCTTGCGCAATATGAAGGCAAAGCAAGTATGGAAAATTTGGAAAACGGTTTAGACCCCATCGGTGAATTTTCCGATAAACTTTATAACTATAAAGGACAAACGGTTGCCTTGGAATTCGTTGCGGATTTGTTGACCAAAGAGAACGGACAGTATAAATATCATCACAAGGATTGCGATTCTCTTGATTTCACGACGATGCAAAGCTATTTCCTGCTCGACCAAGCTGCGTTTTGCGTAAACGGTTCTTGGCTTGAAATCGAAATGAACAAGAACGGCTCGGCAAAGCAGCACAATATCGATTATATCAAAGCGCCCGTCATCAGCGCGCTCGTGGATAAGCTTTCTTTTGGCAAGGAAGAAGGCTTGACGGCGGAACAAAAGGACGAAAGGCTTTCTCAGCTCGTTGCGTTTGTTGACCAGCATCCTACCGTCGGGGATAATACGGGCGCTCCGTCTTACGCAACGGAAGCGGACGTAGAAAAGGTGAGAGAAGCCCGCCAAATTGCCTATACCCGTTCCGGCGCGGACCATACGGCAATCGTGCCCGCGTACGCCGCGCATTTAGACCAAGCAAAGGCGTTTTTGAAGTATATGTATTCGGACGCAGGCTTAAACGTGTATTACAAAGCGCAAAAAGGCAACGCGCTTCCTGCAACGCCTACGAATGGGTATGAAAGCGTTGCTCTTTCTACCTTTACAAAGTCTATCAACGACGTAAGAACGGAAGGCCTGTACACCCATTACAGCTTCTATAACAAAGCGAAGGTTTACAGCCTTGGCGGGGTAAATTTACACTATTATAACGGTTCTTCGAACGCCGTACACCGCATTCTTGAAGGGACTTCCGTTGCAACGATTATCGCGGACAACCAAAAAGACATCAAAACGAGATGGACTTCGATTGCAAACAGCTGTAAATAAGACTTGCGCAAGATAAACGCTTGCAAGGAGAAAAAGTATGAAAAAGAGAATGCTCGCAACCGTAATGGCGCTCTCCGCCTTTTGTATGGCGGGGTGCGGCGAGAGCGGCGGTTCGTCCGCAAAAATAGAAAAGGATATCGAAGTTTGGAGTACGTATAACACCGCAAAGGTAATACGCCAAACGACAAAAAATGCTAAGTACGCGCAGTTGCCCGCAAAGCTTTCCGTACAAATGATGAAAGGAGAATACGAAGGCGCGCAGCTTATTATCACTTCCAACGTCGGGGCGGAATATACCTTGGCGAAAGGGGAATTAAAAAATGCAAACGGGACGGTGATTCCTGCGGAAAATATCTATATCTACCATCAAAAATACGTGGAAATTTCCCGAAATTATAACGGAAATCCCGCCTACAACGCAGGGGACGCGATTCCCGATATGCTCTTGCCGATGGATATAGCCGTCCAATACGGCGAAAACTTCGTAAAGGCGGACAGCAATCAAGGCATCACGGTAGAATTTGCTTCCGAAGGCTTGGAAGCGGGGGTGTATACGGGGGATTTCCTTTTGGAAATTGACGGCGAAAAGCAAAATATTCCCGTCAGCGTAGAAATTTGGGATATCGAATATACGGAAAGAAGAACCTTTCAATCATCTTTCTTAATTTACCGCGACCAGCTTCCCGCAGGCGAATACGACAACACCAAACAAACGGTGGACGCGTATATCGATTTTTTGCAGGAATATAAAGCGGACGCGTACGTGGTAAGAGATATTTACGAAGAAGAGCATTTTTACGAAAGCATAGATAGGTTTACGCATAAAAACGCAGCTTCGATCGTTATTCCCGTAGACTTCCCGTTGACGTATCGCGCGGAAGAAAGCGACGCGCATTTCCAAGAAGCGATGGAATATATCCTTTGGCTTGCCAATCAGTCCACGGAAGAAAATATGTATATCGAATACGCATATTTCTATCCGTCTACGTACGACGAAGCGGATATCGTAGCCGAACGTCAAGAACCGTCCGTCAACTTTTTCAAGGAAGACGGAGAATATGCAAAAACCTTGCAGGCGGCGGCAAATAAGCTTTTGACCAGCTTGGAATTTATGCAAAAATCTCCCGAATTGCAGGCGCGTATTTTGCAGGCGGTAAAGACCATTCCCGCCGTTTTCACCAACGTGCATTACAATGCGGAATGGGTAGAAGCTTTTGATACGGCGTTTTGTCCGTATATCAGCTTATTTGACGATACGGCGACGGCTCAGCGTTACCAAGACGCGGCGTCGGAACACGCCAACGGGGATTTGTGGGCGTATTCGTGCAGCGATCCCGATTATCCCTATCCCACCTTCCATATCGACGATACGGCGCTTGGTATGCGCGTCAACGGCTGGATGAACAAGGCGTACGATATCAGCGGATATTTGTACTATTCCGTCAATAAATACAGTATGATGCACGATGAAAATCCCAACGCCTACATCGACGTATATGACGACACCTACCGTTATAATCAAACCAACGGCGACGGTTTTTTACTCTACCCTGGCAAATATTACGGCAGCGCAACGCCGTTTGCTAGCCTTCGTCTTGTTGCCTACCGCGACGGTATGGACGATTACGATATGCTTTGCGTATATGAAAATTTACTTCAAGAAAAAGCGGAAAAATACGGCGTAGAACTTGATTTCAACGACTACGTGGCAGACCTTTACAACGGCTTGTTTAACGGTACGCAGGCGTACGCGAACGATGCGCTTGTCTATCAAGCCAAAGCGGAGCTTGCAAATCGAATTTTCGCCATACAAAACGAAGACGAGTTGGTGGTCAATCTTACGCAAAAAGACGGGAAAAAGGTGTTGAATATTTACACGACGGCGAGCGCTTTGTCTGTGAACGGTACGTCGCTAGTTGGCGTACAACAAGGCGACGGGTATTGCTATACCTTAGAACAAGGCGTGGAAGCGGCTACGTTTGCGATAAAAGCGGGTAACAACGAATACACCTATTCCGTTGGCGCGCACAAGATAGTGTCTATGGATACCGTAACGCTCAGTGAAGGGAGCGTAAAAGAAGTTGCAGGCGGCAAAACAGTCGTTACGGTTAAGGCGATTGACGACCCCGATTATAAGGACTTCTTACGCCCTGCCATAACCTACGCGGTCAGCGGCTTATCCAACGTAAAAACGCTTCGTTTTTCGTACGAAAACGTAGGGGACGAAGAATTAGAAATGCGCGTTACGTTGCTCACGAAAAAGGGCAAAATTGCGCTTGGCACGAATTATTGCGGCGTAGGGAAAAGTAGAGAAGTCGCAATATCTATCACAAATGCGTACAGCGTGGACTGGGACAGCGTTACGGGCGTTGAAATCAGCTTTGAAAACGTAGTCTTGACGGAAACGGGCACCGTTTTAGCCAACGATAGAAAAATCGCAATCGGCGATTTGTGGTTTGACTTGCAATAAGGGGTAACGATATGAAAAAGAAAAATAAGCGTTTATTGCATACCTTGTTATCCTGCGCGCTTGGTTTTAGCGCGATTTGCTTGGCGGTCGGCTGCGGCGCTTCGTCGGAAAACTCCACTTCTTCGACGGGGCAAGATGCTGTGGAAAAGAGCGAATATCTTATCAGCGGCTTTAATACGATGGACGATTTGTACGCCATTAAACCCATCGGGGTTTTGCCTACGGACGCGTTTGTTATGGATATCAACGCCCAAGCCGATTACCTTTTAGAAGGAAAAGGCAGTTTGAAATACGAAAACGTGCAGGGCGCGTACCACGAAGCCTTCTTGTTGTTTGAAAATACGGCGGCTGCGGATATGAACGCTCAAAAAATCAGTACGGTGTCCGTGGACGTTTATAACCCGAACACGGGCGAAGTAAACTTTGCCCTGCTTATGAAAACGTACGACGGCTCTACGCTGTTTGCTCAGCAAGCAAGCATAGCGGCGGGACAATGGACTACGGTAAGCATTGACTTAACGGAATATTCGTACGCGCAAAAGGATTATATCAAAGGGGTTTCCTTGCGTTTTGACGTGGATAGACCCAGCACGTTCTACGTCGATAATATCGTGGCGAAGATGGGCGCGGAAGATTTGCCCCCCGTTGATTTAAACGAAATGATAAGCTCGCTTAGCGCGCCTGAAAACGTGGAAAAGATTACCGAGCAAAACGTGGATAATCACGTTGCTTTTGTCGAAAAGGTGTTTTACGCCAAGAGATTGTACGACGAAGGCGCGTCTAACGGCGTTTCCGCGGAAAACGTAGCGAAATTAAACGCATACCTTGGCTTGGTGGAAGATTTTGGCGTTTTGTACGACGCGCGGACGGATTTCATCTCCAGGGGGTATTACGGCAACAGCTTGACGGTGCTTGCGGCGGAAGATGCGAAGTACGGCGGCGTTTGGTCGATTAACGTGCCCAAAACAGGCGAACAGGGGGTAAAACACAACGCCATTCAAGTGGACGGCTACGGCAAGGTTATCTACTGGCTGTATAACCCGACGGACGTAGACTTGCAGGCAAACTTCCACGGCGGTTGGAATAGCTGGGGCTTGAAAAAAGCAACGCTTCTTGCGAAATCGTGGACGAAAATCGAGTTGAACGCAAGATATTTCGAATACGATTTCAAAGGTCAAGTATTCTTTGTCATCAGCGGTGCGGACAAGATAGAAGGCGAGTTTAAAATGACGTCCTTCTTTGGCGTGTCGGCGGAGCTCGTAGCCCAAGACGTCATCGATAAAATTGCGGCTTTGCCTGCGTTGGATTCTTTGACGCAGGACGACAAAAACGCGGTTTTGGCGGCGAAAGCGGCTTATGACGATTTGTCTTCTTCTGTAAAGAGCGCGGTGGAAAACCTGGATAAACTAAACGATTGCGAAGAAAAAATCTATGCTTTGGAAGCAGAGCCCGTGATATGGATGATTGACGAATTGCCCGCGCTTGCCGACCTTACTTCCCAACATAAAGACGCGGTTTTGGCGGCAAAAGCGGCTTACGATAGCTTATCGGACAAAGCAAAGGCTAAGCTTTCGGCGCAGCAAGCGCAAAAGATAAAGGATTTGGCGGAAAAAATGTCCACCGTATTTATCAGCGACGCTATCAAGGCGTTGCCCGAAGCGGACGCGGTATCTATTCCCAAAGATATTACGACGATTGAGAGCTTAAAGGCGGAATACGACGCGCTTTCCCAAACGGACAAAGCGAAAATCTCGGCGGATTTGACGGAAAAATTGCAAGCTTGCGTAACGGCGATTCAAGACTTTACAACGCTTTTTGACGCAAGAACGGAAAGGTTATACGCGAATACAAACACGGGCGCAAGCTCAACCACGACCAGCGCGCAAACGGACGAAACCTACGGAAACGTGTTCCGTTTGGACGTTGTTGCGGCAAGTCACGGTCAAGCGGACTTCTTCCCCAAGGTAAGCTTCAACGGCTATGAAAGAGTATTCTTCTATATCTACAACCCGGGCGTAGAAGGCGCAAACCTTGTGTGGTATACGAGTAATTGGAAGAACGAAAAGGGCAACTGGACGTCGCTTGCGGCGAACGCTTGGACAAAGATAGAAGTAGGCGCGTATTACAGCGAAAACAACGCCTTTTATTTGATTGATAAATTAGTAGGCGGCGCAAGGTATGACGGTTGGTTGATTACAAGCTTCTACGGCGCAAACGGCGAAGCGGTCGTTCCCGACGTGGAAAATCCTGACGAGCCTACGGGCAACGTATTGTTAAACGCAAGCAACGCAGACTTGCTTTTGTCGGGCAGAGATACGGGCAACCGCGGCGTTGTAGGTACGGCGGTGGACGAAACGCACGGCGACGTTTGGACGATTAACATAGCCAGCGGCAATCAGGGCGATTTTCACGCAAAGAGTCTAAATATTAAGGATTATAAATACGTAACCTTCTATATTTACAACCCTGCAAACGTGGATGTCATTCTCGTGTGCTATCAAGTAAACTGGTCGCACGTAAGCAATACGATTATGAAAGCGCAGTCTTGGACTGCGGTAACTATCGACACTTCGAAGTCGGGCGCGGATTTCTTCTTTATTCTCAATACAAACGCGACCGACGGGGAATGGAAGGTGACCAGCTTTATCGGCGCGCAGGATATAACCGAATAATATAGCGAAAGTAGCCGTGTGATGAATCGCGCGGCTGCGTTTTGCTACTATGATGAAGATTTTTACAAGCAACGAATACGGGAATGGCTTTTAAAAACGCGTGTATGCGGCATTTCCGTGTTTTGATTTACGAACAAGGGGAATAGAATGAAAAAATATATATCGCTGGCGTTGGCGACGAGTATGCTATGTTCTATATCGGCGTCGGTTGGGTGTAGTCAGCCGCCGAACGCGCCGCAGTACGAAGCGAACCGCTTCCGCCTTTCGGGCTTTTGGTCGCCTTACGAGCAAACGGAAGAAAGCTATCGGCTTTATAAAGACGCGGGCTTAAACACGTTACTGCTGGGCAATCATTCCGTTGACGAATGGACAAGCGAAACGTTGGATTACTTGGGCTCTGCGCATACGCAAAAGAGCTTAGAACTCTGCCGTCAGGTAGGCTTGGACGCCGTTTTGCAATACGGAGAATGGTATTGCGCGCGCGCCGAAGGTAAAGAAATGGGAACCAATCCTTTTTCTTCAAGGGATTTGT
>JBGVRC010000031.1:0-7407 GCA_045128055.1 Candidatus Scatosoma sp.
TTTATCCGCTTTTAGAGATTAGAAAAGGTCTTTATCGCCTTTTTTACGTCTTCCTTCATCGCTTGCATCGCCGCGTATTCTACGTCGTGCAAATAATTCGTTTTACCGCTTTCTATCGCCGCTTTCGCCGCCATATAGCCAGCCTTGGACATATATGAATAGTAGTTTATCTTGCGAATACCGTTTTCAATCGCCTTCTTAAACCCTTCTTCGCTTACGCCGCTGCCGCCGTGCATAACCAAAGGCAAGCCCGTTGCTTTCGCGCAGTTCTTTACTACGTCAAAATCCAGTTTGGGCTGCGCCGAATAAAATCCGTGCGCCGTACCGAACGCAATCGCGAGCGCGTCAATACTCGTAGCCGAGCAAAACGCTTCCGCTTCGTCGGGACGAGTGTAGAAATCTTCCGCTTTCGCGCCGACCATCTCTTCCCCGCTTCCCGCTTCGCCCGTTACAAGCCTGCCAAGCTCCGCTTCTACGCTCACGTTCATCGAATGCGCCGCTTCCGTAATCATCTTCGTAAGGCGTAAATTTTCTTCATACGGCATTGCCGACGCGTCCATCATTACGGACGTAAAACCAAGGCGCAAAGCCTTGTAAACCATATCTAAGGACGTACCATGGTCGAGATGAACGCATACGGGAACTTTCGCGTTTTGCGCCACCGCTACCATTGCAGGGCCTACCATCGATATATCGTTATATACGTTATGCACTTCCGCGTGCGCAATAATCACGGGTTTGTTGAGCTCTTCCGCCGCGCCGATTACCGCCTGCAAGCTGTCAAAGCCCGTTGCGTTAAACATACCGATTGCGCTTTTGTCTTCTTCCGCTATCTTCAAGATTTCTTTTAAATTTACAAGCATATTTCTTTCCTTTTTAAGCCTTTGCACAGCTCGTTTATTTCTTTTTCTTCACGAAGCCCGCTCGTCGCGTCTGCGCTGGACAAAGCCGCAACCGCCACAGCCGAAGCAAACTCCAAAATTTCTTTATTCGCCTTGTTTTGATAAATCCCTATCAACGCGCCGGCGCAAAAAGCGTCACCTGCGCCCGTCGTTCCTACGATGAAATTTTCAGGAAGGGCATAGGCAGGTACGAGTTCAACGCCATTTTTATCCGCGCAAACGCCCATTTCGGGGGTGTGGATAATCACGCGTTCTTGCACGCCAAGCTCTTTCAATTTTTGGGCAATCGTAACCAAATTTTGTTGCGTTGGCTCTATTCCCGTCAACTTTCCCGCTTCCACTTCGTTGATAATCAGGTTATCTACGTACGGCAAGCACGGCAAAACGAGCGAATATCTATCCGAATTCTCGCTGACAAGGTCAATCGACGTGGAAACGCCGTTTTCTTTTGCCTTTTTCAGCAATTTTAAGCCGTCGCCGTTGTCGATTTTATCCAACAGTAAAAAGTAGCCCAAATGCAACATTTTTACGTTCAACGCGGACATGGGTACGTCATTTACTCCAAATTCCGCGCTTGCGCCTGCGTACGTAAAGAAGGTACGCTGACCGCCCGTAATGCTCATTACTTCGGTAAAGCTCGTCGCGTCTTCGCCAAAGGTAATATTTTCAATATCTACGCCGTTTGCCTTGAATATCTCTTTTACGTATTCGCCGTTTTCATCGTTTCCGATTTTACCGACCGCTTTGATAGTCATTTCAGGGCAAATGCGTTTTAAGTCTATGGCTACGTTGGGCACGCAACCGCCTACCGATTTTTGTACGCTTTTGATTTGCGTTAATTCCCCTGCGTTGGGATATGCGGAAATCTCGTTGATTTTGTCAACGAGAATACTTCCCGCTACTGCAATTCCGTTTTTCATATTAGTTACATTCCGCAACGAGCGGACCTGCAAGTTCTTTCAAGAAGAACAATCTACCTGCAAGAGTAGGAATGTAGGACGACGTAATCCAAGGCGTTTTGCCGTATCTAAGTGTCATCCACAAAGACATACCTTGCCATTGCATACCGCGGCCAAGCGTACCGTCCGCGCCGCCGATTGCATAGTCAGCCTGCAAGAAAAGGCCAGGGCCGATGGTGTTGGCTCTGCAAGGCACGAGCGTCGTACGCGATTTAAAGCTCGTCAAAGCGTTTTGTTCTACCGTCAAGGGATGAATTTTCGCCGCGATTCTATAAGGCGCTTTTTCCCATTCTTCCGCCGTTGCATAATCCGCCGCGAAAGTAGGTTCCCAGAACGCGATATGGCACATTCTACCGATACCGTAAACGAGTACGAGTTTTGCCCCTTCCGCTTTCAAAGCCGCTATCTTTTCGGGATACGTAGGCAAATTCGCTTTCGTCGCAAAGTTTCTTTGCGCTTTGGGTACGGTCAATTCGCCAAGGGGGTTAAACAAAGCTTGTTCCATAGCATACTGGAACGCGCCGCTGTTATCGGGCGCAAGGGTGTTGCCTTCGCTATCCGCCCATTCGTCCATGTTAAAGGTGTATACGTGTTCGCAGGAAACCTTCCATTCCTTCAAGAAATACACAACCCATTTATACATACCCATAGGACCTACGGGAAGAATGAACGCAATTTTTTCCTTTCTATCTTTCGCGAGCTTGATTTGCATAGCGATTTCGTGACCCATATACGTTTCAAATTCGCCAAGGCTGTTGCATTGAACGGGCGTAAAGCCTGCATTCCAATGCGCTTGTCTTTCCGTGATTTTTTCGGGCGCGTCGATGCACGCGTCGATTTTGTCAAAATCCCAACCTGCGGGATAGAAGCCTTCTAATTCGCTGCCTTTTACCGTGCTGTTAAAATTCATAGTTGTTTTCTCCTTTTATGGTAATAATCTTTTTGTTGTACCTTTTAAATAAACCTGACATTGTTTAAAGCCTTCCGCGTACTCTGCTCCGCATTGATAACCGCGGTATCTCGAACACGTTTTTACCATATCAGGGAAATCAATCCCGTCATGGTCGCGCATCCACACCACTTGGCTTTCGTGACATTCCAGCATTTGCAACTTTAAGTCGATGGTTTCCGTAACGTCCACAAAAAGCGTGGGGTTGAAATTTACGCCTGCCAACGTATCCATATAATAAATGGGAACGAGCTTAGCAGGGGTATCGTCTTTTGCCAATCTACGAGAAGTACACTTATAATTTGGCAAAGTTGCCGTGAAAGAAGCGTCAAATACTAATTTGGACACAGCCGTGTGGTCGGGCATATAATCGTCGGGGTCGTGCGTGATGATAAGGTCGGGGTTTGCGTAACGAATTACGTCCACGAGCTTATCCCGCGCTTCACGGTTGTTGTCGTAGATTTCAAGGTCGTCAAAACCGCCCCAAACCACTTCAATCCCTGCCATTGCGCCCGCTTTTTTCGCTTCGTTTGCTCGAATCACGCGAAGTTCGTCAGGCGGAATGACTACGTGTCCCAAATTACCGCTGGAAACATGGCATACGATAACCGTATCACCGCGCTGTACGCACTTTGCAAGCGTACCGCTGCAAGCAATTTCAATGTCGTCGGGGTGAGCCCCGATTGCTAATATTCTCATTATAAATCTCCCAATATTTTATAATTTGATAGGATTATTATATCATTTTATTATTTTCTATGCAATGTATATAAATAGCCTAAAATAGTAAAATAATATACTTGATTTTTTTGTGTAAGTATGTTACAATTTTTATATGAAAAACTATTTCCAGCATAAATTATCCAATTTACTCAGCGTAAGCAAAATTGTCACTATTCATTATTTTGAGTTTGATAAAAATTTTTGTTCCCAAGGCGAAGCCCACGATTTTTGGGAGATTGTGTACGCTGAAACAGAAAGCATTTTTTGCTCGGCGGACGGCGTTAAAATCATTTTAGAACGGGGCGAGTTGCTATTTCATAAGCCGAACGAATTTCATACGCTTGCGGCAAACGGCAAAAATGCGCCGAATGTGTTTATTTTGTCCTTTGTTTGCAAGTCGGAATCCATGAAATTTTTTGAAAATAAAAAATTTAGTTTGTCCCCGCAGTTGGCAAAAATTATGTATTCTATTTTAGAAGAAGGACGAAGGACGTTTAATATTCCTTATTCCGACCCTAACTTGAAAAAGATGAAATTACTCCCCACCCCTACCCTTGGCGGCGAGCAACTTATCAAAAACTATTTAGAAATTTTTCTCATAAATCTGTTACGCGAACAAACCGAAACGGAGAAAGGCAACTCCACCTTTTTGCCATGGAAGGAATTGTCAACAAAGCCCATTGATGACGTCACCGCCATTTTGAAAGAGAATATTTATTCCACCTTGACCATTGAAGATATTTGTAAAAAGACCGCTTACAGCAAAGCGTATTTGTTTCGTATCTTCAAGGCAAAGACGGGAAAAACCATTATGGCTTACTTCACGGAATTAAAAATCAAACAAGCCAAACAATTACTTAGAGAAAACGATTTATCCGTTAAAGAAATTTCTGAAAAGCTTGCGTTTAGCACTCCCGATTATTTCACCAAAACCTTTAAGCGCATTACCAGACTGACCCCGCTTGCATATAAAAAACGCGCCATATACAACCTTTAATTCTTTTGGAACTCTTTATACGCCAATCTCTATCTAACACAAAACGCGATTCTATGTAGTAACCTGCATAAAATCGCGTTTTTATATTTTTTAAAAATCTGAAAATGGCGTAAAACGTTTACCCCACTCATACACGAACCCAAACGAATAATTATCGCAATTTCCGCGCGCTTAATCCCTTAAAATTGTACTTTTAATCCGTCGTACGCTACGCAAACGTTGTCTTTTTGGAATATTTCCACCGTTTCGTCGTGCGATTTATGTAAAGAAGGCGCTAAATGCGAAACATAAACTTGCGTATTTTCATCAATCGCCCCCCACGTCTTTAACGACGGCAATAGCAAGCGTATCATGGGAATTGTGTTGTGTTCCCCAACCCGATAATCCCCTTCGTAATCTCCGCACGTACAATCAAGCACGATAAAATCAAGCTTGGCATTTTTAAGAGCGTAGTACGTATCGTGTAAAAACCACGCGCCGTCAAGCGCATAAAAAATCTTTTCGCCGCTAATTTCCAAAAGAATATGCTGCGGGAATGCGCTGGCGTCATGATTGGCGTCTAAACCCATAACGCAAACCCCATCGCGCACGAAATACTGCGTGGCTTTTTCCATATATTTCCACTCCACGTTAGGAATATCGGGCGTTTTTGCATCTTCACGTACCCATACGCGCAAAGTCCTGTCGCCTGCCTGCGCAATTTGCCGAATATTTTCCGCATTGTAATGATCGCTGTGAAAATGCGTAACGAAAATATCCGTAATTTGCGCAAGGTTAATTTTCGCAATGCGCAACGCGTCTATACTGTGAAACCCGCAATCCAGCAAATATTGCCCATTTACCAAAGCGCAAGAAGAACGCCTTGCATTTTTATCAAAGGTATCTTGATACGTCGTTTGCAAAAGCGGCGAATAATCGCACGCGCACGTTCCTAAAAATAAAATTTCGTTCCGTTTCATTTTTTATCTCCCCCACTTGCTTAGTTATTGAGATTTTTAATCTATAAAAAGCCTTAAAAAATTTATTGATATTTCTTCCTTGACGTCTTCCCCAAATACTTAATCCCAAAATACAAAAATGCCAATGTGGCAGAAACGACTGTTACACCAAGCAATAGGAAAAATACTCCCATCCAGCCGCCGTTGTCTGCAATCACGCCTAACCCATATATACTAAACGCATTGCCAATATAAGAACAACCATTTAAGAATCCCGCCAAAAATCCCGCGTTCGCCTTATCCTGCATATAAAGCGGTACTTGTACCGTTAATTGATTTTGTATTATCCCCATCGACATACTTAATAAAATAAAGAAAATCAAAACGAGCAGCCAAGACGTATTGATAATCAAAATCAAAGTAATAAACAGTAAAATTGCCAACGCAAACATTAAACCGATTGTCAATACGAAATTACCCCATATTTTATAAAGCAAACCTGATAAAAACGCATTGGGAATGGAAATCAAAGGCAAAAATACGGTAACAAAAATAGCCATCCAATCTTCCAAACCGTACATATCTTTCATAATCGACGGCACCCATTGTCTTAATCCACCGCTGATTGCCAAACTTGTTATTGCAAATTCCGCAAATAACGCAAACAACAAAATCGTTTTCCAAGACTTATCCTTTATCGTCTTATTTACACTCTTATTTTTCTCATTTGTCGCGTCTTGCGCAATGCAATTATCGCCTATCTTCCCTACGCTAAAAAACCAGATAACCGCAGCCGCAATCAAGGCAATCCCGCTTACCAAAAAGGTGTAATAGAACAAAGATTTATCAATCGCGAAAGCGCCCCCGAGCATATACGATAAAAAAGTACCGCCCGTCGTCGCCGTAGACATACAAATAGCCGCAGTTGCCTTATATTTCGTTTGAATATTTTGCCCGATCGTCAATATCAGTATCGGCCAAAGATTCGCTTGCGCAAAACCATTGATTGCCCAAATATATTTTATATAAACAAAATCAATCCGCGTAAATAACAACGTGTTACAAATTGCCGAAACCACCAATACCGTGGAAATGACGATTTTCTTATTGTATTTCGCGCAAAAAAGACCCGTAACGATTTGCCCTATCCCATAAGCAAAAAAATAAAAAGTTGCAGGCAATCCGGCGGCGGCATAGTTTACCCCGTATTCTTCCATAATCAAAGTAATATTCGAGCTATAACTATATCTTCCTATTTGCGCAATCATATACACAATCCAACAAACAAATATTAGATATTTTTGAAAATGCGCGCTATGCTTTATCTCGTTATTGTCTTCCACAACTTCCATAATCTTTAATACCTTTCATTCTTTTCTCTTTGTAAAAACAACACAATCTATCAATCTCAAACGATTCTTCGAACAGCAAAGCCACGTTGTCTGCTTTTTCAGCGCAAAGTCAAGGATATCCCCTTGGAATCAAAAGGATATCCTTATCGTCAAATTGCTCATTATCCACCTTTGACGCTGCCGTCAATCATTCGCTTTCGTCCAAGTCGCTTTGCCTTTTTCGTAAATATCACAAATAAGCTTTTGGATTTTTAACGCTTCTTTACCGCTGATAAACGGTTCACGGTTGTTTTCTACTGCGTCGTAGAAATCGGCAATTTGACGGATATGCTGGAAGCCCCAGTAATCCTTGCCGTTTTCGTAATAAATCTCGCCTGCGCCTTGCTTTGTCGAAAGCACCGTACCGTCGTTAAATTCAATACGCGCATCGTCGTAGCTCATACACGCCTTACCATTTTCACAGCACAAACGAATTTCAATCGCGTCGTCACAAGCGTAATTGTTCATCGCCCAAAAACCAAGCGTTGCGCCGTTTTTATAACGGATAAACCCTTCGCCCGTATCGTCTACTTCCATAATAGAGTGTC
>JBGVRC010000032.1:0-4069 GCA_045128055.1 Candidatus Scatosoma sp.
TGATAGCGTATTGCTATATTTTAGAATAATTATATAGCAAAATGCTATAATTGTCAATAGGGTGGAAGAAAAAAGATGAAAATTTTTCAAGAACGGCTGATTGAACAGCGAAAATTGAATAAAATCACGCAAAGACAGCTCGCCGAGTATTTGCAAATTGCGCAGCCGTCGTATATTCGCTATGAAAACGGCTCTTCAGAGCCGAACTTGGAAACTTTGGTAAAAATTGCTGATTTTTTCGACGTTTCGGTGGATTATTTATTAGGCAGAACGGAATATTAAAAGGACGCAAACGAGTTGCGTCCTTTTTTGTTGGATTTTATGTTATTGTCTTTCGCCAACTAACCGCCAAGCGGTATTTTACGCAAGCAAAGCTTGCTTTTTAAACGCTCCCAGCCTATTGGCTGCGCTTGACAGCGAGTCTTTAAGGCTCTGCCTTAAAAATCCGCAAGGGAATAATTCCCTTGACCTTATTTTACACGCTGCTTATTCTTCGTCGTCGTAAGGAAGGTCTACGTTATGGTAAACGTTTTGTACGTCGTCGTGGTCTTCCAAAGCGTCAATCATCTTTTCAAACGTAGCTACTTTGTCTTCAGGCAACGTGATTTTATTTTGGGGAATCATGGCAACTTCCGCTTGTACAAAACGGATTTTGTCTTCCACTTCTTCGTTTCTTCTGCCTTGGGGAGCAGCCGCTACCATTTCCTTGTTCTTGTCTTCCAAGTACTTACGCACTTCGGAGAACGCTTCGGGTGCGGTGAAAATTTCGTATACGTCGTCGCTTGCCACTACGTCGTCCGCGCCTGCTTCGAGCGCGATTTCCGTCATCGTGTCTTCGTCAAGCTCTACCGTTCTTTCTACCACGATATAACCCTTGTTGTCGAAGTTGTAGGATACGCAGCCGTTTTGACCGAGCTGACCGCCGTGCTTACCCAAAATCGCGCGCACGTCGCCTGCCGTACGGTTGATGTTGTCCGTCAAGGTTACGATAATAACCGCCGAACCTGCTACGCCGTACCCTTCGTACGTCAATTCCTTGTAATCCGCGCCGCTCATTTCACCCGACGCTTTTTTGATACTTCTTTGAATGTTGTCGTTAGGCATATTTGCAGCTTTTGCTTTTGCGATAATATCCGCAAGCTTGCTGTTGGTTTCAGGGTTGGGGTTGGATTTTGCCGCTACTGCGATTTCTCTGCCGAGCTTGGTGAAAATTCTGCCCTTCGCCGCGTCTGCCTTACCTTTTTTTGCTTGTATGTTGTGCCATTTGCTATGTCCTGACATAATATATACTCCTTACTTTTTATTCGCTGAATACGTCTTTTTGCAAAACGTACATAATAATCCCTGCGGAAATTGCCGCGTTTAAACTTTCCTGCGTGTCCTGCATCGGTATTTTTACCGTGTGGAACGCCGCCTTTTTTACTTCTTCCGACACCCCGTTGGCTTCGTTGCCGATAACGAGCGCAAATTGCTTGGGCGGAACGTAAGAAAATACGTTTGCGCCACCCATGTCCGCGATCAATATAGGAATTTCCTTTAAAACGGACAAAATTTCGCTACGCTGCGCGCGGTAAATTTTAGTGAAAAACACCCCGCTCATACTCGCGCGAACGCATTTAGGGGAATATGGATCAGCGCACTCTTGGGTCAAGTACACTTCGTTGTACCCCGCCGCGTTTGCCGTACGCAAAATCGTACCCAAATTGCCAGGATCCGCTACGCCGTCCAAAAGCAAACAATTTCCCTTGGGCGGAGCAAGCGTGGGCGCGGGAATACGCGCTCTGCAAAGAATCCCCTGCGGCGTTTTTTCGTCCGACAAGTGACGGAACACGTCGTCGGAAACGCGCACGACAAGCGCTTCGGGAAAGGAAACTTCCCCGTCGTAGCTTTCGGAAACGAACACTCTATCGATTTCAAAATCGCTTTTTTGGCATTCGCGCGCCATTTTCCAGCCTTCTACGAGAAAAAGACCTGTTTCTTTCCTGCCCTTTTTCTCTTTTAAAGCCGCCGTTTCTTTGATTAAAGGATTATTTTTTGACGTTAAAATCATTTACGTATAAATAGGGAAAAAGCCTTTTAGCTATGTTTCAAGTAAAAGGCTTTTTTTCTCGATTAAAGGGCTGCTTTTGCTTTTTCAACGAGTTGCGCAAATGCCGCTGCGTCGTTTACTGCCAAGTCAGCAAGTACCTTTCTGTTAAGGGTGATACCCGCAACGTTAAGGCCGTGCATAAGTTTGCTGTAAGAAAGACCGTTTTGTCTTGCAGCCGCGTTGATTCTTGCAATCCACAAACGACGGAAATCTCTCTTTCTCAATCTTCTGCCGATGAACGCGTAGTTCAACGACTTCATAACCGCTTCTCTTGCAATTCTGTAAGAACGGCTCTTGCTTCCATAATAACCTTTGGAAAGTTTAAAAATCTTTCTACGCTTTTTAACAGCGTTCACTGCTCTCTTAATACGCATAATTCTCTATTCTCCTCTTTCTTATTTCTTGTAAGGCATCATGCTCTTAACGGTGTTTTCCTGCGTGGAAGCAACAAGAGCGCCTTGACGCAAACGTCTCTTTCTCTTTCTGTTCTTGGTTTCCGCTTTGTGGTTCTTACCGCTGTGAGAACGGTTTACTTTACCCGAACCGGTAAGCCAGAAACGCTTTTTGGTACTGCTATGTGTTTTCTGTTTAGGCATATTTTTATCCTCCGAATTTTTTTCTTCTTTTTTATAATAACCAAGCTTGTCCTAAAAACAAAGCCTTGTTTTTCAAATTATTTTGCGGGAGAGAGAATCATCAAAATGTTTCTGCCTTCCGTCTTTGGCGCTTTGTCCATAACCGCTTTGCCGCCGAGCATTTCAAAAAAACGGTTCATTACGTCCACACCCATCGCCGCGTGCGCCATTTGTCTGCCGCGCATACGGATAGATACCTTTACCTTGTTGCCGTCGCCGAGCATTTCAATCGTCTTTTTCGCTTTGACGTTCAAATCGCCCACGTCAATCGTCATCGAAAGATAAATTTCTTTCAATTCCACTACTTTTTGGTTTTTACGGTTTTCCTTTTCACGCTTTGCCTGTTCAAACTTGAACTTGCCGTAATTCATAATCTTGCATACGGGGGGCACTGCGTTGGGAGAGATTTTCACCAAGTCCAAATCGGCTTCTTCTGCAATGCGCAAAGCTTCCTGCGCGCTCATAATGCCAAGCTGTTCGCCTTCTGCGGAAATTACTCTGACTTCTCTATCGCGAATTTCTTCGTTGATTTGATGTTGCTCTTTAATGGTAGTATACCTCACGACAAAAATTAAAGGGTTGCCAGCATAAGCAACCCTTTTTCGACCTAATCCACCCGTTGTTACGGTTTTGAAAAATATCGAGCCGTACCGATCTGTATCGCACGGCGAGAAGGTTCGCTTCTGCTTGACCTTATACATCTTACCATACAATACGATCTTTGTCAACTAAAATTTAGCTAATTTTTCTATTTTTTTCAACTTTTTTTATTTTTCAATTTGTTCGGCAAACCATTTGATAAGCTTCGCCAAAGCAAGGCGCATTTCTTCGCGGGCAGGCTCGGGCATAGCAAGCGAAACGCACGTTTCCAAAGACAAGCAGCCTTGAAAATCGATTTCTTTCAGACCGCGGATAAAGCCTTGCCAATCCGTTCTGCCCTGAAAGGGAAATAAATGCCTATCCTGACCAAACACGTCGTCGTGAATATGTAACACCGCCAAATCCTTTCCAAGCGCCACAATCGCGTCGTACGCGCTTTCTTGCATAGCCGATAAATGCCCTATATCCAAACACGCCTTTACGTACGGGCTGTTCATCGCCGTAATTACGTTTTTCAATTCTCTCGCCGTCGAAAAAGCGCGCCCCTTTTGGAAGGGCATATTTTCCAAACAAAGCGTAACCTTGTTTTTCTCGGCGTCAGGCAACAGCTTCGTCAGCATATCCACGTTGACGTCGAACATTTCCTGTTCGGTGCCGCCCGCCCAGCCATACGCCATACAGGGATGGACTACGAGATATTTACAGCCCAGCTTTGCCGCCGCGTCGATTTCTCTTTTGAAAAATT
>JBGVRC010000033.1:0-6383 GCA_045128055.1 Candidatus Scatosoma sp.
ACAAATCCAAATGACAACCGCTGCAAAGCCGAGGGCGGCGCCGCAACGCTTGCAGCAAACCGTCGAATAGTCGCTTGGGGTGTAATGATACCCGTTAAACGCGGAATGATTACATTTGTATTGTGTACAAACTAAACCATCAAGGTCGCCGCGCTTGCGCTTGCATATACAAGAATTTCCCATGCTCATAGTTTTTCCCTCCTTGCCCATTCTGCAATCAAAAGGGCGTCCGCGTCTTTGTGCTTGCGAATGATTTGTTCGGTTGGTCCGCCGGGGTAAAGGCGGCAACCGATATCCATGCTCGCCTTTTTAAGTTCATCACCCTTGCAGCCATGCGGCAAAAGCGCCTTTTGCCATGCACGGCTGTCAACGTACATTCGGGGCAAGCCTAACTTTTCAATCACAATAAGTGTCGCCTCAAGCGAGCGGGCGGCGCTTATGGATGCGGCGAAACGCATGGGGTTAATCATTGGGCGTTCAATTACAACCAAACATTCCGAAGGGTTGTTTGCGCCAATAATGTCTTCCAGCTCTGCCTCCAGCGCCGGGGCATTTATGCGCGTAATGTTTTTCTTTTCTTTGGTGTAACTTTGTTCGCTTTTTACTGGGGTTTCCCAAATGCCGGGGCAAAGGTTTTCACCAACCCAACCAATCGTTCCCGTTACCCCGTTATCAATTCCGATATAAATTTTGTGTGCCATTTTACCTCCACGGCATTCTTAACGCCGGTCTATTCTTGTCTTCTTTGCGCCAAAATACGCACAAATTAAATTCTTTTGCAACTGCAACCATATTTGCAACGAACGCGTCTTGCAACAAACTTTTTAAAATTGGCAAGGGGAGTTCGCCGCATTTAGCTTTTTCGCCATTTGTGTTCATAAAACCTACTTTTTGAAAACTAAAATGTTTTGATGCAGTTTAACGAGCTTTTGGTTCTTCATGCAACCACGGGCGCGAATTGCGGCGGTGCCTACTGCATTGAGCAAAATTGCTTCGTTGTAGTAATGCATCCCGGCATCCGTGAACGCCTTAATTGTGTCCGGCACAAACCCAATATAGTTCCCGTCCTTGTCGCGCACTTCACCAACCACAAAGCACGCAAGGGCGCCCGGCTTCAATTTGCTGCACGCCTTTTTAATGATGCTTTTGTATGCAACCAAAAATTCAGGATACTTCATGTTGCTAATGTCGCCCGGTAAGTTGCTATAAACTTCCAAATCGGCATAAGGCGGGCAACTAAACACGAAATCAAATTCGCCCGTTACGTTGTCCAAAGCCTTGTCGCTGTCGCCGCAAATCCATTCCGGCTGATTTTCCGGCTTGCAAATTGCAACGGCTTGTTCGCGGTTGCTTTCAACTTGCTCCGGGCGAATGTCAATTCCGGTGTATTTGAACCCAAGGTAATTCGCAACAATTCCGCGCACGCTTCCACCAGCAAACGGGTCCAAAATTTTCCCGCCATTTGGGCAGAACCAGCGGTAAAGCACTTCGCAAAGTGCAGGGTCAAAAATGGAAATTCCTTCGTTGATGCCGCCGTTTTTAATTCCGTACTTTTCGCCGAAACTGGTGGGCATACATTTTGCATCGCGTCCCACCTCGCTCTTAATGCCCAACTTTTTCCAAAGGTTGGCACGGTCGCGCCACGAGCCGCTCTTTGTGTCAAGCACGCTAAAGGGTGGTTCAATGAAGTCGTCGCGCAAAATTGCGTCGCATTCAATGGGGTTTCCAAAAACGTCGTATTCAATAAATTTATTTGCCATGTTGTTTTTCCTTTTGTAGTGTATTATAGCAAATTATAGGCGTAAACCTCGGCGGGCTGCAATGGTTGCAATTAGGTCAAGGTCGGAGGCTTGCTTGCCGTCTAAAACACTGGCAAGCACCTTTTTCTTTTCGTCCAGTGCCTCCGCCATGTCCTCGTCGATTGTGCCGCTTGCAATAAGGTAATAAACCGTCACGGGGCGTTCTTGCCCGCCTCGGTGCAAGCGGTCTTCGGCTTGTTCCATGTCTGTAGAAGTTTCGGCAAATTCTGCAAAAGCAACGTTGCAACAAATTTTTTGAAATCCGTCAATGCCAGTTCCGCCGCTTTGAATGTTGCACACCATAAGGCGGCACGCCGGGTCGTTTATAAAACGTTCCTTTTCCTTTTCGCGTTGCTGCAAAGCTACACCGCCGTAAATTTTTGCGGGTTTAAATTCTGCAAGTTCCTCACAAAGGCGGTCAACGACATCGCGGTGCCATGCAAAAAGCAAAAGTTTTTCTTCGCCTTCCATAAAGCAGCGCACCCAATTTAAAAGAGCCTTTTCCTTTACGGCGTAAGCGGTTCGGGTAAGGTTTGCAAGGCGTTCGCGTGCTTCTATGCCTTGGAGGTTTGCAATGCTTGCCTCCTCGCTGGTATAGTCTGCCAGTTGGGCGGCGTCGGCTTCAAGCGGCACAACGTCCAAAATTTTAGGAGGCAAATCTTTCATCACGTCTTCCTTTGTACGGCGCAACATTACGGAAACGAGTTTTGCGTGAAGTTCGCGCACGTTGCGGGCGCCGTTAAACTGAACACCCCATGCCGTGTTCGTTGGCTTTGTATAGCGCCACAAATACGCCTTATATGTTGGAAACATTTGCGGCTCTACACATGACACCATCGTCCAAAATTGCGCCGGGCGTGAACGTGCTGGTGTGCCGCTCATAACGATGCATTCCGGAACAACCGCTGCAAGGTGCCTAAAGGCGAGCGCCCTTTTGCTTTCCGGGTTGCCTATTGCTTGGGCTTCGTCCCCAATAAGGCATTCAAACCCGTGCTCCGCGAGCGTGTCTTGCCAGTATGTAAGGATGTCCCAGTTGATTATATAAGAGCAGCCCCGTTCTAGTTTGCGCGTGCGCGTGCCGTAAATAATTTGAACTCGGCAATCGCAACCCGGCACGGTCGAAAGCCAGCGCCGATATTCCTTTTGCCATTGCAATTTAGTCGGAGCGTTTACAACAATTAAAGCCGGGAAGGATTTGTTATACGCAAGCCATGCAAGCGATTGAAGCGTTTTGCCCGTACCCATGCCGTCCCCAAGTGCGACGCGCCCGTTGCGCATTGCTGCAAACTTGATAAAATCAATTTGGTAAGGGCGCAAGCCCGGCACCAAATCACGCGCCGGGTCAAGCATAAATTTCGCAATGGCTTCGCGTTGGGCAACCACCGGGTCAACCTCCGGCACCTCTTCCGGCTTTGCCATGTATTCGGCGTATTTTTTCGGAACTGGTATGCTCCCAAAGCCTTGCAGCGGTTCAGCCTTTACAAGCGACTTTTTGGTTGCACGCCAACCGCTTTCGGCAAGGCTTGCGATATTTTCTTCCGTTGCGGGAATGTACCATTTTTTAGTTTCGCTGTCAAAAACGCGGCGCGGTATTTGGCGCACCATTGAGAGCATCCTTGCCCACCCGGAAGGGTCGCGGCAAAACCACGAAAGTTCTATTGTTCCATCTTCCAAAACGGCATAGGAACCAAAGCAATTCGGCAAACGTAAATTCAAATTAAAACTCCATGAACATTTTTAAGCCAATCTTTCAAAACGCACCACCTATTCGCCCAAGGTCCAATAAATGTTGGTCCCACGCACCCGGTTTCTTCGTTGCATTGCGCAACGCGTTCAAGCATGGTGCAAAAGGAGGATAAATGGTAGTTGTTTTCGGTGCAGCGTGCAACCAGCGCGGCGGCGTTTTCCTTGTGCCAGCGTTTAAGGTCGGCAACGCCTTTATAAAATTTTAGCATGGTTGCAAAGTCGCGTTTGAACCAAACTTTTTCCAAAATTTTGTCAAGTATTTGGCAAACGTTGGGTCCAAGCGATGCGCGGAACATTTTTGGTGTAACGCAATCCCCACACGCAATTTCCAAAAACGCGCTCCACCAGTTGCCGTTCTTCATTGGCGCCGCCAAAAAATTCGCAAGGCTAACTTTTTCATTTTTGCCGTTGCGCTTTGTTGGATACCAAAAGCCGTAAGGCTGTCTTTCTTCAATGTACCCAAGAACGTCGTCAATGCGGGCAAGCACTTCTTCGCGTGCGCTAAATTTTACGTCTTGCACCGGGTAAGAAGCCGAAACGCGGCTCCACCAGTTTTTATCCCATGTGTAGGCGTACAAAAATTCCCCGGCGCACAACTGGTCAAGGCGCAAAAATGTCGCCTCCATTGTTTTAGTTCCGCGCCGGGTAACGCTTAAAATTTTGTTGTGCTTTTCCATAAGCGCAAGCACCGGGTCAAGCCCTTCGGCTTGCGTTGGCACATGGCTTCCGCTAAATAGCTCGTCAATGGCACATTTTGGCGCGTTTGCGGGCGTTTTACGGCTTGCACTGGTAGTTATTGCCCTATCACACGAAACGGGCTTGTCACTCCCTTTTTGCGCCGGAATAAAAGTTGTTGTATCGGCTGGGTCTGTAAATGCTAACATAGTTCTTTTTCCTTGCCGTATTATAGCAACTTTTAGCCATGCAGCTCGGCGCGTTGGCGTTCCACCGGGTCAAACGCAATCGCTTCAAGCTCCTTTAAATGCCCGCGCTCCCGTCCGTATGCGCCCGGCGCTGGTTCCTTATCCTTTCCCCGGTAAGAATACTCCAGCCAGCGCACAAACACGCTCCAGCCGCGCCCTTGCATTTCCCTAATAACGAGCGAGTGATACCACACAAGGCAACCCCAAGAAAGATTATAGTACCATGCGCGGGCGGTTGGCTTGCCCCAAGGTCTTGAGCGGATGCGGCAGATTGCAGCGTGCAGCGCTGAAAGTTTTTTATCGGGGAGTTCTTGTAAAAGTGCAGGGTGCCAAAGTCTCATTTCTTGCCTTCCTTGTTATGCATCAAACCGAAGTCGCCATACGTTCCACTAGGGAAAAGGTGATTTGATTTTGGGTTTCTTTTTGGTTGGGTGGTTGGGTTGTTAGTGTTAGGGAACAAAAGTTGATTTGTAACTATGCTTATTTTACGTTTTGCATTTTGTTCCCTAACGTTTTTAAACTTGTTTTTAGCCGTTTCTTTTGGCTGGTTTTTGCCGTTTTTGGGCAAATCTTCAAAGAATTCTTTGTGCTTGCACTTGAAATATCGTTCCGCCCCGGTAAGTGCAACGCCGCTTTTGATTTTTTGGCGAATTGCATCGGCTCGCGCCATAACTTGTTCCATTGTGCCGCGCAACCGGGCTTCCCGCCTAATTTCGGCAAGCTCCTCTTTTTGCCACGGCTTAATAACAACTTCCCCCGTTTCGCCGTCAAAGTAGTTGCACAAAATTTTTAAAATGGCACCCGCCGCGCTTTGCTTTAGGTCTTGTTCGCATCCAAGCCAGCGCCAAATGAAAGCCTCTTGTTCCTTGCGTGTTGGTATGTCTGCAATTCCGGCGTCGACTATGCGTTGGGCAAGTATTTTTCGAAGTTTGCGGTTTGTCCACCCCTTACGGGCTGAGCGGCAATCGTACCCCGGCAAGTTTACAACAATTCGCTCGGCTGCACCCAAGCCCGCCCGGTTTAGCGGGCGCCATGTTGCCCCAAGGTGGTTTTTCACCAAACCGAAAAAATCTTGTGCAAGCATACCAATTTTTTTAATTTGGTCCGGGCTGGTAAGGTTTGAATATTGTTCCAGTTCGCTTTCAACGCGCAAGCGCACGGCGTCCCGGTTTAATAGCCGCCCGGTAACAAATTCGGCGAGCAGCCCTTGCCAAACGCAAGCACGCACAAGCGGCATCAGAGCCAAATGGCTAAATCTGCAAACTTGCAACTTTCCATCAAGCGTCTTTTTAAACCAGTGTTTAAAATAGCAAGTATATTCGTCGTGTTCCGTTGCAACGTCGCGGCGCCATAGCTGGGTCGTGCATGGCGATTTTTCAATGCCGCTTTCGTCCCAACTAACCGAAACTTCGTCGCACCTAAAAACGCGCTTTAGTTCTTCAACGCGCAAGCGCAAGCTCTCGGCGGCTTCGTACCAAAGCTCCGCCGAAATGTTAGTTACTAGAGCCTTCATGCAAAAGCCCCTTTAATACTTTGTATGTAAATGAGTTTATTTTGGTGCAAAATAGCCTCCGGGTGTGATGTAGCCTTTGGCGAGCTCGCTACACCACGCCCGAGGCTAAAAGTAAAAAGCAAAGCCGTCGCCATGCTTGCCCCATATTATAGCAAAGAAATTTTCTTTGTGCAAGCCTTGCTATAATATGGCAACGAAAATTTAAGGAATTTTACAAATGATTGAATCAATTAGCATTAACAACTTTCAAAGCCACAAGGCGACACGGCTTAAACTTGCCCCGACGGTGAACACGCTGCAAGGAAATTCGGATTGCGGCAAGAGCGCCGTGATGCGTGCCATTAACTGGCTATTGTTTAACCCGGCGGGCGATTACTTTGTAAGCGATTGGGCAAAGAAGGG
>JBGVRC010000034.1:0-17552 GCA_045128055.1 Candidatus Scatosoma sp.
CGGCAACGAATTCCCCTTCCTGCACGGAAAAATCGACTCCGTCCACAGCAAAGGACGAGTCTTCCGCAAAAACTTCCGTTTCCGAGCTTTCGCTTGGCTCTGCGTATGAAAAATGTACGTTTTCAAATCTTAAAATATCCATACCATTCCTTTACCTTGGCGTTTGATAAGCAGTTCATTAGATATTATACCAAATTTTTCAATAGATTACAATGAAAATAAGGTGAAAAAGTGTGTTATTAAAAAGAAAAATTAAAAAACGGGTATACAATACCCGTCTTTTTACACTACGATAGGCTGTCAATAGAATATTGCCCGTCCGCCGTAACGGTGAGTACGATATGCGAACGTACGTCGGTGCGATACACGTTCACGTTTGCTTGCGCCAACCGAGCCAACGTTTCGGGCGCGGGATGATTATAGGAATTGCCTGCCCCGCAGGAAATAATCCCGTCCTTTACACCCAAATATTGCAAAAATGGCAAGCTCGTTCCCGTAGCGCTACCGTGATGCGAAACCTTTAACACGGACACGCCTTGCAAGGATATACCTGCGCTTTCCCACGCGCCGACTTCATCGTCCATCAACAATTTTTCTTCCACCGATTGCGGCGCGTCGCCCATCAACAGCACCTTTACCCCTGCGTATTGTATATATAATACGGACGAAGCTTCGTTTGACGCATTCACCGTCTTATCTCCCACAAGGATATCTTCCACCATTTTACTATACGGATACAAGCATTGCACACTGTAAGGATACATAAAATCCGTTGGCGCGTGGCAGGAAAATTGTATGAGCCGCGACGTGAAATACGTTTTGCAATCCGTCTTAAAAAGCTTGGCGTAATATTGCGCGTATTTCGTCCCACTTTCGGGAAATGACGGGGGCAGGTACGCGTTGAACACCTTTTTCGTGTCTAAAACTTTCGTCAAACCACCGCAATGGTCTTCGTCGGAATGGGTTAAAATCAAATCGTCGATTTCGTCAATTTTCAGCGCGTTCATATATCGCAGCAGCGATTTTGTCGCGCCGCTGCTTCCATCGCCGCCGTCGATTAGCATTACTTTGCCGTTGGGAAATTCCACCAACGTAGCATCGCCTTGACCCACGTCTATAAAATGCGCCCGCAGCTCGCCTTTGGCGCGCTTCTCCACGTTAGGAAGCCCTACTTTATATTTCCAAGTACTGGGCGGAACGAAAGCGGAAAAGATACAAAGCCCTAAAAAGCAAAATGCCACAATAGAAAAGCAAATTATTTTCAAACGCTTTAATTGCTTTTCCATTTTTTCTTTTTCTGCTTTGTATCCCATATATTTCTTCCGTATTATTCTATCTCTTTTTGCTTTGCTTTTTCAATTTCCGCAAACACGTCTTTCAGCGCGTCCGTTTCGTAATCTTCAATCCTACCCAAATCGGCAAGCTTGGAAATATTCGCATCCAAGGGCATACGCGCAATCGCGGGAATACCGTATTCCGCGGCAATCGCCTTTACCTTACTCGGCCCGAAAACTTCTATTTGCTTACCGCAATCAGGACAGGTAAGATAGCTCATATTTTCCACCAAACCAAGCACGGGAATATTCATAATCCTTGCCATATTCACCGCTTTTTCCACCACCATTTTCACCAAGTCCTGCGGCGTGGTGACAATGACGATACCCGCAATGGGAATGCTTTGGAATACCGTCAAAGGCACGTCGCCCGTTCCCGGGGGCATATCGATGAAAAGCAAATCCAAGTCCTTCCAAATGACGTCCGTCCAAAACTGCATAACCGTGCCCGAAATCACCATTCCGCGCCAAATAACGGGGGAAGTAGCGTCGTCAAGCAACAAGTTCATCGATACCATTTGCATACCCGACGGCGAAAGAACGGGCAAAATCCCCTTTTCGTCGCCCGTAATACGGTCGTTGACGCCAAACATATGGGGAATGGACGGCCCCGTGATGTCCGCATCCATAAGCCCTACCGACTTACCTTGTTTATTCGCATACGAAGCCAGCAAGGAAGTGGTAAGCGATTTACCAACCCCGCCCTTTCCGCTGACAACGGCGATCACCTTTTTCACCGACGCTTTTTCGTGCGGCGCTTTTAACATACTTTCTTTTTTTCTCGACGCGCAACTACCCGAAGCGCAGGTCGAACAATTATGCGTACAATTTTCCGACATAGTTTTCACCTTCCATTTATTTCCTGATTATTATACACCCGCGGCAAAAGTTTGTCAACAATTCCGTCTGCTTTTTGTCTTTTAAGTGTATTTTTGACAAAATCTTTCAAGAATTATACGCGGCGAAGCGGAAAAAACGGCTAAAAACGATTGCTTTCTTATCAAAAATGATGTATAATAATTAGGCTGCGCGTAGGCGGGGAGTTAGCGGCACCCTATATCTGCAATCCGCTATAGCAGAGCCGAATGCCTTTCTCGACGACGTTTATGGAAGGTTTGCGCGCCGTAAGGAATGTTGATAGCAAGGTCTTATGCAACGTAATGCCGTGAACCGTGTCAGGACAGGAATGTAGCAGCTCTAAGCGGAAGTTTGCGTGTGCCATAAGGTAGCTTTGAAGGAGTCACCTGCGGCGTTTCCACTTCGGTAAATTTCGGCAAAAAAGGATCGCGCAGTTTTTTATTGGTCAAAAACACGCATCGAAAGATGGGTGTTTTTTGTTTACTATTTTTTATAAAACGGCACATACTACGCCTATGAATAAGCAACGAGAACGTTTTTTGGACTGGGTAGTATATCAAATTTATCCCCGCAGCTTTTACGATTCCAACGACGACGGTATCGGGGATTTAAACGGAATCATAGAAAAATTAGACCATTTGGTTGCGCTTGGCGTCAACGCCGTTTGGCTTTGCCCGTGTTATAAAAGCCCGAATATCGACAACGGCTACGACGTATCCGATTATCGGAATATTATGGACGAATTTGGCACGCTTGACGATTGGAAACGCCTGCGCGCGGAAACGAGAAAACGGGATATAAAGCTGATTATGGACTTGGTATTTAATCACACTTCGTCCCAACATATTTGGTTTGAAAACGCCAAAAAATCCCGCGATAACCCCTACCACGGGTATTATATTTGGGCAAAACAGCCTTTAAACGAATGGAAATCCGTTTTTGGCGGTAGCGCGTGGGCATACAACGAAGCCACGAACGAATATTATCTACATTCTTTCGCCGTAGAACAACCCGACTTGAACTGGGAGAACCCAAAGGTGAGAAAAGAATGTCAAGCCATCGTCGATTTTTGGGTAGATATGGGCGTGGACGGATTTCGTTGCGACGTTTTGGATTTTATCGCCAAGGATTTTACCAACGGACAAATGTACAACGGTCCAAAGCTGCACGAATATATCCGCGGTTTGTTCGGCAGGCAAAAAACAAAGACCGTTTTTACCATCGGGGAATGCCAAAGCAAAGAAAAGGATATTTGCCAAATTTGCGGGAAAAATAGAAAAGAATTGACGACGGTGTTTCAATTCGACCATATTTTGCTTGGTCGAAGGTATAAATACGCGCCCAAGCCCCTATCCTTTGATAAATTGCGAAAAATCCTTGTCAAATGGCAAAATTTTTCGCAAAAACAGGATATTTTATATACCCTTTTCACCGATAATCACGACAATCCGTATTTTTTATCACGGACGAAGCAGGCAAACGCGCTGCGTTATGAAATTGCAACGGCTCTTGCCGCTACTTTCTTTTTACTGCGCGGTATTCCCTTTTTATATCAAACGCAGGAATACGGCGCGACAAACCCTTATTACGACGATATAAACGCCTTTAACGAAGTAGAAACTTTGCAGTATTACCAAGCCCGTAAAAGCAAGCTTCCCCACGAAAAACTGATGCAAAAAATCAATCTTGGGAGCCGCGACAACACCCGCCGCCCGTTTGCTTGGACGAACAGCCCTAAAAATTATCACGGCTTTTCCAAAACGAAGCCTTGGATTCTCCCCCATTCTTTTGCCGATACAATCAATTTAGAAAAGGACAAAACTTCCAAAAAATCCGTATTCCATTTTTATCAAAAGCTGCTTGCTTTGCGCAAGGATAAAGCCGTTTTACGATACGGGGAATTTACCGACCTTACGGGAATCAAAAAGGATTGTTTTATTTACAAACGGGCTTTGGAAAAGTCGGAAATCATTGTCGTTTGCAATTACGAACAAAGCAAACAACTTTTACCCGACTTCATTCGCGAAGATAAATACAGCGTTTTGCTTTCTAACGGCAAAAAACGCCCTTTTTCGCCCATTTTTTTACCCTTTGAAGTGGTTGTCTATGAAAAACGTTAAGCCTAAATTCAATGAAAAAGCGTCCTTTTTCAAGGACGCTTTTTATATGCTATGCGTTTATAGATTTGTAAGCAACGCTTTATTCGGCATATTCCGTGAAAAGCTCTTCCGTAATCGTTCCGTTGGATATGCGAAGAGTCTTGACTTCATACGGCGCAAAATCCACCGCGTACGCACCCAAGGCTTTACAATCCACTTTCGCCGTAACAGCTTTTCCATCGCATTCGTACGCGCGGAGAATATAGCCGTCGCCGTCTTCCGCTTTCTTAAACGCCGACACGACCACGTTTTCTTTATCCACGTTCATACCTTCGTAGACGATGGGCAAATAGCCGTTGTGATGGTTTTCCATAATCACGGTGGGCGCGGTGTTCAAAAGCAAAGCTCTTTGGAAAATTTTTGCCGTTTCTTGGGTCGTTGCGGGCATAAGCGCGTACGAAAATTCGTGAACGCCTTGGTCGGTGTAATTCGCTTCCGTTCCGCGCGCTAAGCCGTGGTCGCAATAGATAGGACTGCGTATCCCCGTCAGGGAAATTACGTTGTCTTTGACGGAATAGCTGTACTTGCTGTCGTTTAACACCGCAAGCCCGCTTTCTTCATCGCCTACCATAGCCCACATAAGCGTAGGTTCTTCTTCTCCGTTGCAGGGACGTTCCAGCTTCCCGAAAGGAATTTCGTATACGCTTGTCGGGTTTTTCGTCTTTGCAGGGAAAGCGAATTTGAGAAGCTTATGCTTTTCATTCCAGTTCAGCTTGACCTTTACACGCACGGTATCATCATCCTTGTCCAAGGAATAATACTGCGTCAACGAAGAGTTGCCGTATACGGACGTAACCTTTACTGTTTCGCGAATTTCGTTAGATTCCAACTTTTCAACGGTTACGCATTCAAAAGCGCCGATCTCTTTATCAAAGTAGTTTTTACCGTGACTCCACGTGTCGTGCTCGGATTCGTCAATCAACACAACGCGAGAAGCGCCGTCTAAAATCTCTTTTCCTACGCGTTTATCAAACAAAGATACGATTGCGCCTTTATCGTCAAACGTAGCCTTTAAAATACCGTTTTCCAAAGCCAACGCCGACGATTTTTTCGCGCGTTTGCCATAGTCGCCTTCCGAGCGGAAAACTTTATTAAATTCATCGGACGGTTGATAATAATATACCGCATAACCAAGCGCAGGAATTTTTGCACGGAAAATTGCGTTATCTCTTTCAAATACGGACAACGCTTCGGAAACGGCGTTCACAAAAGGAATTTCCTTTCCGTTTGCGTCTTTTACGGACAAAACGTGATTGTTGATAGCAACCGTTTCTTCCACCGCAAAGGAATGGGGATTGAAAAGCACTACGGGCAAACCGTGCGCTTTGTCCGTCGTATCGATTTTCCACGAAATCGTTTGCAACGCGCTGTTTTTCTGCTTTTCCGCAATCGAAATCGCTTCGTAGCCCATATAAAGGCTGTCGTCGAACGCGCTCTTGATACAACAACCGCCCATCGTGTCGTGGAAAGCTAAGAAGTTCAAATTTTCCCAGCCTTCTTGTATTTTCTTGGTATCATAGCTCTTTCCTGTCAGCGTTTCCGCCAAAGCGGAGAATTTTTCCGCCGCCGTCAGCTTGGTTTCTCCTTTACGCATAAGCGTTTTTATTTCGGATACCGCAGCGTAGCAACCGCTTGCGTGGTGTTGGAGCTCGTCTTTCAACACAGACAAAGTACGCTCTTTCTCGTAGGCTTCGAAAAATTCTACGGGGTCTGCCATAATCAGCTCGAATTTCCCGTCTTCTTTTTGATTATATTCTTGAATAAGCTGGATATTTTTAATGGTCGGACCACCGCCGTGATTACCTACGCCGTAATATCCCATAAATTCTGTACCGTGATAAACCTGGGAGCAGTCGTCCAAATATTTTTCCAGCTCTTCGATTGCGTTGAAACGCTTGCAATACGCTTCGTTGATACGAAACGCCGTAACCTGAGAACCGTCGGGTGATTCCCACGTAAAAATATTGTCCTTCATAGATTTTTCGTATTCCATAGGACGCATATATACGTAATATTTCATACCGCTCTTTTGTAAAATTTGCGGCATCATTGCGTTATGTCCAAAGCTGTCTACGTTATAGCCAACTTTTGCCGTTACGCCAAGTTTTTCTTTAAAATATCTTTGGGAATACAAGCTCATACGGGCAAAGTTTTCGCCGTTTGGCAAATTGCAGTCGGGCTGCACTTTCCAGCCGCCGACAACGATAAATCTACCTTCTTGCGCTCGTGTTTTGAGTTCTTCGAACATTTCAGGGTCAAAGTCTTCAATCCATTGATAAACGGAAGCGGACGAACAAACGAATTTAAAATCGGGAAACTCCTTCATTCTATCTAGCGCGGAGCGAATGGTTGCTTTGGCTTCGCAACTACCTTCTTGCCACGACCATACCCACGCAGGGTCGAGATGGGCGTTCCCTATCATATACACCTTTTGTTTTTTCATAATTTTCTCCTATGCGCAATCCTTTTGGCATTGTTTTAGACCGCCAAAACGCCGCGCAAGCCTATGATAATATCAATACATAGATTATAGCATATCTTCAAAAAAAGTCAAGGTCTTTCTTATAAAAAAAGCAGCGCCGCCGCGTCTTTTTTCTTGTAAAAAGCGCACAAACGGCTTGAATAAAAAATCGACAAATTTCTTGTCGAAACTTGTCGATTTTTTGGTGACCCGTACGGGAATCGAACCCATGTTTCCACCGTGAGAGGGTGGCGTCTTAACCGCTTGACCAACGGGCCCTACTCTTTGTAGTATAACACACTTGTTTTAAAATATCAAGCATTTTTTATTTAAAATTCAAAAATCCAACGTTATTTTTTAATCTCAACAAGCCGTTTTTTATCAATCAACGCGGACATGGTATCCCCATTTTTGTTTTTTAAGGTTTTTTTAGTCATATGTAAGGACGCGGCGTTACGCCGCGTCCTTGCTTTTAGTCTTCCAAGCCTTCGTTAAGCTTTGTAAGCAACGCTTCCAAATCTTCGCCGTGAACGGCAACTGCTTCCGCAACCGTTTCGCCGTGCGCCATTGCACAACCGAAACAATGCATACCTGCTGCCATCAAAATTTCAGGCGCGTTGGGGTTGATTTGCAAGCAATCCGCAATCAAAGTATCTGCTGTAATTTTAGCCATTTTTCTATTTCTCCTTACTTTTTACTTAATTTATAAACCGAAAATATTGCGCTCAAACGCATTTTTCGTAATTTATCATTATTATCGGTATTTACCGAAAAATTTTTTTACGGGGAACGCAAAATCTACTTCCACTTTTTCTCCGTTTAATATCTTGCGCATATTTTCTTGGATTTTATCCCATTCTGTACCGTAACCCGCTCTTTCAATCGCTTGTTTTGCCGTATCAAGGCAAGGAGCGCGGTTTTCCGTATCGTGCGCGTCTGAACCGATACAATGCACCAAGTCGTGGCGAAGCAACGCAAACGCAAAGCCTTTGGTATTCTTGTCAATAAACGATTGCGCGTTGACTTGAATCAAACAGCCCATCTCCACCAAATCATTGACAAGCGACGGCTTTTTCAGCACTTCGCCATAACGTTCGACGTGCGCGATAATAGGTGTATGGCCCGTTTCGTAGACGAAATCGGATAATTTGTTTAAAATGTCGCCTGTCCATTTGCTTGTAAAGGGAAGCTCCAACAAAATATACTTGGTACCTTCAATCGCAAGGCCGCAAAGCTTGTCAAATTCAGGCATATTCACGCCCGTGAAATGTACTTCCGCGCCGAGCTTTACTTCCATATCTTCGGGTAAGTCGTTTTTTATCCGAGCAAACGCTTCGCTACGTTTTTCCAAAAAACGTTGGGGACTGTGCTTTCTGCCATAGTAATGCGAAGTCAAAACCACCTTTTTCACCCTTTGTTCGCTCTGCATTTGTAACATAGCAATCGCCGTTGCGGTGTCCTTTGCCCCGTCGTCAAGGTGGGGCAAAATATGCGTATGTATATCAATCATTGTTTGCCCCCCTTTCGCTTGGAATTGCATTATTTAAAGTATTTTACGCCGCTTTCAAAAATCTTCATATCGAAATTGCCTTCGACGTTCTTATACAAGTTGTCGCCGATACGTTCGCTATGTCCCATCTTACCAAGCACTCTACCGTCGGGCGAAGTGATACCTTCGATTGCCCACATAGAACCGTTGGGGTTATAAGGCGAAACCATCGTAGCGTTGCCGTCCAAGTCGGCGTATTGCGTAGCCACTTGTCCGTTCTTCTTCATCTTTTCAAGCTCTTCTATCGGCGCAACGATTTTGCCTTCGCCGTGGGATACGGGAACTTTATACGTTTCGCCCACTTTGCAAGCCGAAAGCCAAGGCGAAAGGTTGGACGCTACGCGTACGTCTACAATCGTCGAAACGTGACGGGAAATGTTATTAAAGGTAAGCGTAGGCGAGTTTGCCGTCATTTCCGTAACGTGGCCGTAAGGCACAAGACCAAGCTTGATAAGCGCTTGGAAACCGTTACAAATACCGAGAGCCAAGCCGTCGCGATTATTGAGCAGTTCTTCTACCTGTTCCGCAATATACGGGTTGCGGAAGGTCGTTGCGATAAATTTACCGCTGCCGTCCGGTTCGTCGCCGCCCGAGAAACCGCCCGGGAATGCAATAATATTTGCATTTTTAATCGCTTTCACGATTTCCGCTACGCTTTCTTCGATGTCCTGCGCGCTACGGTTGCGAACAACAACCGTTTGCACGTCCGCGCCTGCAAGGATAAACTTTCTCGCCGTATCCAGCTCGCAATTCGTACCGGGGAATACGGGGATAAACACGCGGGGTTTTGCTATCTTCGTAGCGATATTCGTATACTTCGCGCCTGCGGTATAATCGCAGTTTTCCGCTTTGCCGTCCGCTTTTGCCGTGGTAGCAAATACGCCGTCCAAAGCGCCGAGATATTCGCTTGCAGCGCCGTCAAGCGTTACGCTTTCATTTCCGCAAACAAAGGCTTCATCGCGTACCTGCCCTATCCATTTTTTGGAAATGGACGCATCAAACGCCGTTTCGTCCTGGATCGCAACGATTAAATCGCCATAGCCTTCGCTGTACAAATCTTCCGCCGACATATCGAATTTTACGCCAAGGTTATTACCGAGCGCAGACTTAATAACCGCCGCGCCAACGCCGCCGTTTTCGACAACCGTAGCGAACGTGATATTGCCCTTTTCAATGTTTTCGTAAACGGCTTGATATACCTTTTTCAAAGCGTCGAAATCGGGAACTTTGTTTTCGTCCGCGCAAGGAATAGGCAAATGATAGAGTTTTTCGCCGCCCTTTAAGACGTTGGTGATGAGTTTGCTTGCTTTTGCGGGAGCAAGCGCAAAGGAAATAAGCGTCGGGGGTACGTGGATATTTTCAAACGTACCGCTCATGCTGTCCTTACCGCCGATTGCGCCGAGCTCTAAGCCCATTTGCGCGTAAACTGCGCCAAGAAGCGCGGAGGCAGGTACGCCCCACACCTTTGCGTCCTTGGTCATTCTTTGGAAAAATTCTTGCAACGTAAGACGAATATCGCTATATTTCGCGCCCGTTGCCACAACCTTGGATACCGAGCCTACAATCGAATAAATTGCGCCGATAAACGGGCTGGTTTCCATCAAATACGGGGAATATCCGTACGCGGAAACGGTACAAACGTCCGTTTCGCCTCCGCAAATTTTCGCCGCCATGGCAATAGCGGGGGTGCGCTGGGTTTTACCGCCCCAAGGCATAAACACCGTTCTTGCGCCGATGGTCGAGTCGAACGTTTCGCTTAAACCTTTCTTTGCGCATACGTTCAAATCCGCCAAGACCTTCTTCGTCGTTTCCGCAAAGGAAACGTTTTGTTTTTTATCAAACCAAGCGGTGACGTCGTCGGAAAGCTCTACTTCCGTCTCCTGCTTCACGCCGTTTGTATTTAAAAAATCACGGGAAATGTCTACGATTGCTTTGCCTTGCAAGAACATCTTCATTCTGCCCGTGTCCGTAACGACCGCAACGGGCGTAGCGGACAAGTTTTCTTCCGCGGCAAGCGCGATAAACGCGTCTACGTCCTTTTCGGCGATTACGACAGCCATACGCTCTTGCGATTCGGAAATAGCAAGCTCCGTACCGTTCAAGCCTTCGTATTTTTTAGGCACTTTATCCAAATCGATATTCAAGCCGTCGGCAAGCTCGCCGATAGCAACGGATACGCCGCCTGCGCCGAAGTCGTTGCACTTTTTAATCTTTCTCGTCGCTTCTTTGTTCAAGAACAAGCGTTGCAGTTTTCTTTCCGTCAACGCGTTGCCCTTTTGCACTTCCGCGCCGCACGTTTCAACCGAATGCGCGTCGTGGGCTTTGGACGAACCCGTTGCGCCGCCGCAACCGTCTCTACCCGTTTCGCCGCCAAGCAAAACGATAACGTCTCCTGCTTTGGGCGCTTCGCGGTATACCATATCTTTTCTTGCGCCGCCAACGACGAAGCCCGTTTCCAAACGCTTTGCTTTATAGCCTTCGTGGTATACTTCGTCTACGATACCCGTAGCAAGCCCGATTTGGTTGCCGTAGGACGAGAACCCAGCCGCCGCGCGTTGAGTAATTGCGCGTTGGGGAAGTTTGCCCGCAAGGGTGTCTTCCAAGCTTTCGCGGGGGTCGGACGCGCCAGTTACACGCATAGCTTGGTATACGTACGTTCTACCGCTGAGCGGGTCGCGAATCGCGCCGCCAAGACAAGTAGCCGCGCCGCCAAAAGGCTCAATTTCCGTCGGGTGGTTATGCGTTTCGTTTTTGAACATAACGAGATATTGTTCTTTCTTGCCGTCGATTTCCGCTTCGATTTGGATAGAACAAGCGTTGATTTCGTCGGAAATGTCCAAATTGTCAAGCTTGCCGTCTTTTTTGAGCTTTTTCGCCGCAATCGTTGCCAAATCCATAAGGCAAGGATATTTGTCGGGGCGGTTGCCGTTTAATTCTTTGTACAAATCTTCGTATAAGTGATATGCCTTTTCTACATACGGGTTTTTGGACGTGATTTTTACGTTTTTGAGCTCGGTTGCAAACGTCGTGTGACGGCAATGGTCCGACCAGTACGTATCGATTACTTTGAGTTCCGTTTCCGTAGGATTACGTTTTTCCATCTTGAAATAATCGCGCACAAAAATCAAATCGGCTACGCTCATAGCAAACCCGATATTTTTATGATACGCCGCAATTTCTTCGTCGGACATTTCGATAAAGCCTGCTACGTCCTGCACGGGCGCGCCTGCTACCGTTTCTCTTACAAGCGTTTCGGGCTTTTCAAAGCCGACTTCTTCGCTTTCTACGGGGTTGATGATATGTTTCTTGATTGCGACCAGCTGTTCGTCAGTCACCCCTTTTGCCATATACACTTTCGCGCATTTGATAAGGGGGCGAGATTTTCTGGTAAGGAGCTGTACGCATTGCGCCGCACTATCCGCCCTTTGGTCGTATTGCCCCGTTAAGTAGCTGACGGCGAACGCCTTATACCCTGCGGGGATTTCTAAATTTTCCAAATATACGTCGTCAACGGGGGGTTCGGAGAATACGGACGGGAGCGCCGCCTTTAATTCGTCTTCCGTCAAACCTTCCACGTCGTAGCGAAGCACCAAACGGAAATCTTCCGTATCGATATTAAGCAGCGTTTTAATATCCGCCGCTTCTTTTCTTGCCTGTACGTTATCTTTCTTTTCAACAAAAATTCTGTAAATCATAGCAACCTCTTACTCTTTTGCAACGTCTTTATATTTAATACCGATGTCCTTGCGATAATACATTCCGTCGAATGCAATGCGCCACGCGTTATCGTACACCTTCTTTCTTGCTTCTTCTATATTTGCGCCCTTGGCAACGACGCCCAATACTCTGCCGCCACTCGTCACAAGCTTCCCATCTTTCATCGCCGTGCCTGCGTGGCATAAAATAATATCTTCGTCCAAATCGCCAAAAGTGATTTCCTTGCCCTTTTCGTAGGCTTCGGGATAGCCGCCGCTTGCCAAAACCAAGCATACGCAAGCTCCGTCTTCCCATTCCACCTTGATTTCGGAAAGTCTTTCGTCCACGACCGCTTCAAAAATTTCCATAAGGTCGGTTTTGAGCATAGGCAAGATTACCTGCGTTTCGGGATCCCCAAAGCGGGAGTTGTATTCGATGACCTTATACCCGTCTTTGGTTTTCATAAGACCAAAATACAAAACGCCTTTAAAAGTCCTACCTTCCGCATTCATCGCCGCCATCGTAGGCAACATAATCTTTTGCATAACTTCTTCCTTGGACTTTTCGCCAAAGAAAGGCGCGGGAGAAAACGTACCCATACCGCCCGTATTCAAGCCTTCGTCGTTGTCTTTCGCACGTTTATGGTCGCAACTTGTAATCATCGGCACGATGGTTTTGCCATCGGTAAACGCCAAGCAGGACACTTCGGGTCCCGTCAAAAATTCTTCCACGACTACCTTACTGCCTGCCGAACCAAACTTCTTATCCAGCATCATTTCTTTTAAGCCGTCCTGCGCTTCTTGACGGGTCATACAAATCAAAACCCCTTTCCCAAGCGCAAGCCCGTCCGCCTTTAAAACGACGGGAATATCGCACGTTTCTACGTATTTCGCCGCTGTTTCATAATCGGAAAAGGTTTCGTATTTCGCCGTAGGAATGTTGTATTTTTTCATCAATTCCTTAGAAAAAGCTTTGCTCGCTTCAATAATCGCCGCGTTTTTGCGCGGGCCAAACGCGCGATGACCGCGTTTTTCTAATTCGTCCACCAAACCGAGCGCAAGCGGGTCGTCGGGCGTAACCACCGTAAAATCGATTTCTTTGTGATTATCCACCCATTCGCCAACCGCCGCTACGTCGCAATAATCTACGTTGACAAGCTCTGCAAGCTCCGCAATCCCTGCGTTGCCTTTCATCGCGTAAATTTTATCTACCTTTGGCGATTTTGCAAGCGCTTGAATAACCGCGTGTTCTCTACCGCCGTTTCCGATAACCAAAACGTTCATATTTTCTCTCCGTTTATCCCAAAATTTTAACTGTTCTACCCACTTTTTGCACTTTGTCTTGGCAAAGCAATTTCACACATTCGGGCAACATTTCGTGTTCTACCGCCAAAACTCGCTTTTGCAGAATTTCGGGGGTGTCTTCCGCTTCGACGGGCACGCAGCGTTGCATAATAATCGCGCCGCCGTCTACGTCCGCTTCTACGAAATGCACCGTAGCCCCGCTTACCTTCACGCCGTACTCGATTGCCGCCGTATGCACGCGCAATCCGTAATATCCCATTCCGCAAAAGGAAGGAATTAACGACGGGTGAATGTTGATGATGGCGCTTTCAAACTTTTTGATAAAGCTTGCGGGAATCACGAAAAGCCAACCTGCAAGCACGATATATTCCACGCCCGCCGCCTTCAATTCGTCCGCTACGTAATCGTAAAAGGCTTCTTTGTCCGCAAATTTATCCTTTTCGTAAACGAGTACGTCAATACCGTGGTTTTTTGCGCGCGTAATTGCGCCGATTTCGGGCTTGGACGCCACCAAATATGTAATTTGACAAAATTGTTCACGCTCGTTTGCGTCGATAATCGATTGAAAATCCGTACCGCCGCCCGATGCGAATACCGCTATTTTTTTCATATTTCCTTCCGTATTGCGCAGCGTTTCTCCGTTTTATTTTAAAATGACGCCTTTGCCTGCTACCGTCTTACCGATAATCGCCACTTCTTCGCCCGTGGATTGAAGCGCAGCCATCGTCTTTTCAACGTCTTGGGGCGCAACCACTACCATCATACCGATACCCATATTGAAGGTGTTGTAAATTTGTTCGTCGGTGATTTCCGCACGTTTTTGCATTACCTTGAATACAGCGGGAACTTCGTAGGAGTTTTTATCGATTTCCGCCGCTACGCCTTCGGGTAAAATTCTGGGCACGTTTTCGATAAAGCCGCCGCCCGTGATGTGCGCGATACCCTTTACGTCCACTTTTTCGATCAAATTCAAAATACTCTTTACGTAAATTCTCGTGGGTTTCAACAAAACTTCCGCCGCGGACGCGCCAAGCTCTTCATCGTACGCTTCCAAAGCCGCTTTGTCGCTGTCGCCGAACAATTTTCTTACAAGGGAATAACCGTTGGAGTGTACGCCCGTCGATTTCAAACCGATGATAACGTCGCCGGGTTGGATATTTTTACCGTTGATAACCTTTTTCTTGTCTACGATACCCACCGCAAAACCAGCCAAGTCGTATTCGCCGTCGGGATAGAAGCCGGGCATTTCCGCCGTTTCACCACCGATGAGCGCGCACCCTGCCTGTCTGCAACCTTCCGCGATGCCTTTTACGACGTCCGCTTCCGCTTCGGGATACAATCTACCGCAAGCGTAGTAGTCCAAGAAGAACAAAGGCTTTGCGCCTTGGCAAACGATGTCGTTTACGCACATAGCCACGGCGTCTATACCGATGGTGTCGTGTTTTTCAAGCAAGAACGCGTATTTGAGCTTCGTGCCTACGCCGTCCGTACCTGCAACGAGTACGGGTTCTTCCATTTTTTCACCCGCAATCGAATAAAAGCCGCCAAACGAGCCCAAATCCCCGATTACGTTATTATCATACGTGGATTTTACGTGTTTTTTCATAAGCTCGACCGCTTTATAGCCCCTGGTTACGTCAACGCCGCTGTCTTTATAAGAAATAGCCATTTTTTATTTTCTCCTAATTCGTTTTTTCTCTTGTTATTGTTTGTTTTCGGAAATTTTACAATCGTACTTGCTCGTACCTATCGCAACGGGAATTTCCGTGGGGTAATCGCCGTTGAAACACGCCGCGCAATACCCTTTGCACTTGCCGCCTTCCCCAAGCTTGAACACGTCTTCCAAGTGCAAGAAGCCTACCGAATCCGCTCCGAATATCCTTGCCATTTCTTCGGGGGTATGATTGCAAGCAATCAATACGTCGCGCGAAGCAATGTCCGTACCGTAATAGCAGGGATTTAAAAAGGCGGGAGCGGACGAGCGGACGTGGATTTCCACCGCGCCTGCGTCACGAAGCAATTTTACGACACGCGCGCAGGTCGTTCCGCGGACGATGGAGTCGTCCACCAAAATCACGCGCTTGCCCTTTACCGTTTCCGCAACGGGATTGAGCTTTATCTTGACCTTATCTTCACGAACGTTTTGACCAGGGTCGATAAACGTTCTGCCGATGTATTTATTTTTAATCAAGCCGATTCCATACGGAATCCCCGATTCTTCCGCGTACCCTATCGCTGCGTCTAAACCCGAATCGGGCGCGCCGATTACAACGTCGGCTTCTACCGCGTGCGCCCTGGCAAGGAACGCGCCCGCGCGCTTTCTCGCAAGGTGTACCGAGCAATCCGCAATTTGCGAATCGGGACGAGCGGTGTATAAATATTCAAAAACGCAAAGGCGTTCTTCTTTTTCGTCACAATGCTCGGTGATGGAGCGCAAGCCTTCCTTGGAAAAGACGAGCACTTCCCCTTTTTTAATGTCGCGAATATAGGTCGCGCCCACCGAGTTTAAAGCGCAACTTTCGCTGGATACCACGTATTCGCCGTCGTTTCTTTGTCCAAAACAAAGCGGATGCATACCGTTTTGATCGCGTACCGCAATTAGCTTTTGCGGGGACATAATCAACAAAGAAAACGCGCCTTTTAATTTATCCATCGCGCGGCAAACGGCTTCTTCTATGGAAGCGGAATGAATACGCTCTCTAATAATTACCGCGGAAATAATCTCGGCGTCGTTGCCCGTGTGGAATATCGAACCCGCCAATTCCATTTCTTCTTTGAGCTGCGCGCTGTTGACAAGTTTTCCGTCCAAAGAAATAGCCATTCTGCCCTTGCTGTGGTTGACAACGATGGGCTCGGCGTTGATTCTGTCTTTCGTATCCGACGTACCGTAACGCACGTTACCCACGGCAAGCTGTCCCAAGCCCAAGGACTGCATAACTCTCGGGGTAAATACTTCGTTTACCAAGCCCGAATCCTTGTAGGCGTGGAATACGCCGTCGTCGTTGACCACAATGCCGCAGCTTGCTTGTCCGCGATGCTGTAATGCATATAATCCGTAATAAATACTCGAAGCTACGTCTGCCGTTTCCGTACCAAAAATACCAAGTACTGCCATAATTTATCTCCCGTAAAACTCTCTCACTTTTATCGTTTTATCCTATCAAAGGAGTTCCTGCAAAGCTGCGTCGTCCGCGTTGATTTTCGTCTTCATAGCTTGCTTGTATTCTTGAAGCTGCGCTTCGATTTCTGGGTATTTAACGCCCAAAATTTGCAAAGCCAAAAGCCCTGCGTTTTCCCCTGCGTTGACGCCGACGGTTGCCACGGGAATGCCTGCGGGCATTTGTACGATGGAAAGCAAGCTATCCAACCCGCCCATCATATCCGTCTTTACGGGCAAGCCGATTACGGGGAGCGTCGTAAGCGCCGCAATCACGCCGCCAAGGTGCGCCGCTTTGCCCGCCGCACAAATAAGAACTTCCACGCCGCGTTCTTTTGCCGTCGAAGCGTATTCGTGCGCTTCATCGGGGGTACGGTGCGCGGAAATTACCCTAACTTCCGTTTCTACGCCAAATTTTTTCAATACTGCAACTGCGGGTTTTACCACGTCGAAGTCCGACTTGCTACCCATCAAAATACCAACTTTGCTCATAAAAATCTCCTATACATTCTTGTTTTTAAAAATCAAAATGGAGCGCAAGAAACGTTGCACTCCACCTATTTCGGCTAATTATTTAGAAAAAGAGCGTGTTTTACCCCGCCAAAACCCGCGCAACCCCAAATTTTGGATTTGCGCGCGGAAAACGTCTTGTATACGCCTTGTTTGAAAACGTTTCGGATTATCACCATACGTCAACCTCATACGTCTTTATGTCTGCGTTTGTTTTCCCCATATACCCTATGTTTTTATTATAGCGTAAAGCGCAGATAAAAGTCAAGTGTTTGAAAGAATTTTTCCTTATGGAAAAGATAAGAATTTAAGAAATTTATTCTTTCCCTTTTCGGCATAAAAAAAGAACGCCGAAGCGTCCTTTTTACATTACTTTTAATAGCCGATTTGTACGGCAAGCATTAAGAGCAAGATGGTTGCGATAAACAAAATCGCTTGCAGTTTCCACGTCCATTTTACCCACTTCCCGTACGAAACGTTTGCCATCGAAAGTCCTATAAGCAATACGGGGTTGGTCGGTAAAA
>JBGVRC010000035.1:0-4732 GCA_045128055.1 Candidatus Scatosoma sp.
AGCTTTTTGATATCTGCAAACAGCATTGTGCAAACGTATTTCGCTTGGGGAGTGCTGCCGAATTCCAATATAAAACAATCAAAAGATTTAAAAAGGTAGGTATTGTTACGGGTGCAAGCACCCCTAACGCGCAAACTCAGGAGGTTCTATTAAAGATGGAAATGGAAACAGAAGCAAAAGCAACGAGTATGGAAGAAGTCGTTGCGAACATGGACAGTCAACCTAAGTTCAAAAAAGGACAGTTGATTAAGGCTACGATTTCGTCGGCGGACGATTCGGGTGTTGCAGTATTGCTCCCCCTTGCAAAGAAGGAAGTAATTCTCGACAAAGAAGAAGTAGACTGTGAAGTTTACAATAAAGAAGATTTTAACTCCAAGCTTGGTGAAGAAATCGAACTTATGGTTGTTGCTGTAAACCCCGTAAAGCTTTCCCAAAAGCAAATCAAGAAGATTAAGGAAGAGGAAGCTGCCCTCGCTGAAATTCAAGACGGTAAAGAATTTGAAGTCGTATGTACCGGTTTCAACAAAGGCGGTTTGACTGCTGAACTCGGTTCGTATACCGTATTCGTTCCCGCGCGTGAAATTCGTTCGGGTTACGTAAAGGAACTTGATAAGTACGTAGGCAAGAAGCTTCGTCTTAAACTTATCGAAGTGAAAACCGAAAGAAGAAAAGAAATTATTGCTTCTCAACGCGTAATCATTGAAGCTGAAAAAGCTGCAAAAGAAGCGGCAAGAGCTGCTAAGGAAGCTGAATTCTTCGCTTCTATCCACGTTGACGACGTAGTGGAAGGTAAGGTAGAAAGAGTTACTGCTTTCGGCGCATTCGTATCTGTAAACGGTTTCGATTGCCTTGCGCACATTTCCGATCTTTCTTGGACGGGTGTTAAAGCTGTTACTGACGTTTTGGAAATCGGCAAGAAATATGAATTTAAAGTATTGAAGATTGATGAAGAATCCAAAAAGGTTTCTATCGGTTATAAGCAACTTCAAGCGCAACCTTGGGATCTCGCTGCTGAAAAATATGCAGAAGGCGACGTTATCCACGGTAAAGTAGTACGTATCGTACCTTTCGGCGCATTCGTTGAAGTAGAAAAGGGTATTGACGGTCTTGTTCACGTATCTCAAATCTCTCACGAATTCCTTGAAAATCCTACGACCGCTCTTACGATTGGTCAAGAAATCGACGCGAAGATCTTAAAGCTTGACTGCGCTGAAAAGAAAATGACGCTTTCGATTAAAGCTCTTGAACCGAAGCCTGAAAACTTGGAAAGAAAGCCCCGCGCTCCCAAGGCAGAAGAAGGCGAAGTGAAAGAAAAAGTTAGAAAACCCAAGGCAGCTAAACCTGCGGACGAAGTTACCGAATGGAAAGAAGAAGGCTTGGGCGGCGTATCTATCGCGGATTTGTTAAATAAGAACTCCTGATTGTTTTAGACGCTAATACTTTATAATAAAAAAATAAAAAGTCTGTTTTTAATTCGATTAAAAGCGGACTTTTTTGTTTATATATAATTAACTGAAATTTAGGAGTGTACTTATTATGGCTAAAACGGGCAAAATCAAAATTTCCAGCGAAAATATGATGCCGATTATTAAAAAGTGGTTATATTCGGATAAAGATATTTTCCTTCGTGAAATCGTATCCAACGGTATGGACGCAATCACCAAATATAAAAAATTGGCGGATATGGGCGAAGCTTTAAAAGAAGACGTCGAATATAAGATTAGCGTTTTCGTAGACGAAGCAGCAAAAACGTTGACGGTAGAAGATAACGGCATTGGTATGACCGCGGAAGAAGTGGAAAAATATATTACCAACGTTGCTTTTTCCGGCGCAGCGGACTTCTTACAAAAATATGAAAACGCGTCGGGCGACGGTATTATCGGTCACTTTGGCTTGGGATTTTATTCTGCGTATATGGTATCCGATAAAGTGGAAATCTATACGAAAAGCTATAAAGTGGGCGAAAAAGGCGTAAAATGGGAATCGGATGGTAATTCTACCTATAAATTATCCGAAACCGAGCAAGAATCGCGCGGTACAAAAATCGTTATGCATATCGCGGAAGACGAAGAAGATTTTTTAAAGGAATATCACATTCGCGAATTGTTGCGTAAATACTGCTCGTTTATGCCTTTTAATATCTATTTGAACCCCAAAGGCACGGAAGAAGATAAGGCGATCAACACAACGAGTCCTTTGTATTTAAAAGACCCTAAGGATTGCAAGGACGAAGAATATAAAGATTTTTACCGCGAAACCTTTGCTGATTTCAACGAACCGCTCTTTTGGATTCATTTAAATATGGAATATCCCTTCCGTTTAAAGGGGATTTTGTATTTTCCGCAAATCAAAAAGCAGCTTGTACAGCTTGAAAAGGGGCAAGTTAAACTCTATTGCAACCAAGTATTTATTGCGGATAATATCAAAGAAGTTATACCCGAATTTTTGATGCTTTTAAACGGGGTTATCGATTGCCCTGATATTCCGCTTAACGTTTCAAGAAGCTTCTTGCAAAACGATAAGCAGGTGCAAAAGATCTCTAAACACATCACTAAAAAGGTGGCGGATAAACTTACTTCCTTATATAATAATGACCGTGAACACTATGAAAAATGCTGGAAAGATGTTTCCACTTTTGTGAAATTTGGTTGCATCAAAGACAATGATTTTTATGAAAAGGTGGAAAAAATCATTCTTTTCAAGAATTTGCAAGGGGAGTATATTCCATTACAAGATTGGCTTGGAGAAGCGATAAGCGCGGAAGACGTGAAAAATGGGGCTACGCCGAAGACGATTTATTACGTATCCGACGAAGCGCAGCAGGCGCAATATATCGCGATGTTTAAAGAAGCAGGCTTAGATGCAATGATGTGCGATACCTTGATTGACCCGCATTTTATTACGTATCTGGAATATAAAAACCCGACAAAATCTCGGTTTGTTCGTATCGACGCGGATATTGACGGCGCGTTGAAGAGCGAAGCAAACTTTGCGGAAGACGAACAAAAAGAATTGATTGAAAAAGTTAAGGAATTACTTGAAAATAAAGGCGTAGACGTCAAGACAGAGCGCTTTAAGAGCGGCAAAATTCCCGCAATTATCAACGTAGACGAGTTTACGCGCCGTATGTCTGAAATGGGCGGCTATTACGGTATGGACGAAACGGATTCTTTGAAAGGCGCGTCGCTGGTTCTCAATGTAACAAATCCCGTCGTTTCTTCTTTGTTAAATCAGCCCGAAGAAAAGCAAAAAGTGCTTGTTAATCAAATATATTACTTGGCGATGCTTGCGCATAAAAAACTGAGCCCTGAAGAATTGTCGAACTTTATTTCGCAAAGCTCGGAAATCTTATTTGCGTATAGTAAAAATTAAATATGATTTGAAAAACGTCCCTTGAAAAAGGGGCGTTTTTTGTTCTATATGGACGAGCCTATGCATATAGTATAACAAATGTTAGAGTTTTTACCGCAAAGAATAAAAAATGCCATATCACATTGCAACAATAAGCGTCTATATGAGCTAAGATTACGGGAAAATATGCCGATTTCAATCAATTACGATGGAAAATACGTGTTTTTAAGCGATTTTGGGGCTGTCGACGATAGAAATAAGGCAATGGTCTGTAACTTAAACGAGATTGAAGATTGTGTTTACAAAGCGGGAAATTATTCAATTTACTCGGTAGAAGAACAAATGAAACAAGGTTATATTACAGCAAAAGACGGAGTTAGGATTGGGCTTGCGGGGGAATATGTAATGGAAAAGGGGCAAATCCACGCTATACGTGGAATTACGTCGCTTTGTATTCGTATTCCGCACGAGATATACGGCTGTGGAGAAGAAATTTATCGAAGTTGTATGTCAGATAGAATACATAATCTTTTAATATGTTCTCCGCCAGGACTTGGGAAAACGACTATTTTAAGGGATATTAGCAGAATAATGTGTATGCGAGCCAAGGTAAACGTGCTAATATGTGACGAACGAGGCGAGCTGTACGTTGGAGAAATGGGGAAAACCTGCGATATAATAAAATATACGGACAAAGCAACTGCTTTTGAAATTGGAATACGGGCGTTGCGCCCGGACGTTATTATCACGGACGAGCTTTCTGCGCGCGACGGAGAAGCTTTACGGAAAGCGGTTTGCGCGGGGGTTAAAATTATAGCAAGCGCTCATCTTTGGGATAAAACGTCTTTAATGGAGCCATTTTTGGGAGTTTTTGAACGTTACGTATTTTTAAAGGATGAAATGGGGAAGATTGCGGGTATATATGATGCGCAAGGCAGGGATATTAAAGAATGCTAAAATTCATAGTTGGAACGGCAATCGTTGCCTTTTCTTCCTTTTGCGGATATAAATTTGCAGGGAAATATAGGCGAAAAAAACAATTTTATAAACAATTTTGCGTGTTTAACGAGCGTTTTTTAGAAGAGTTGTCCTATGCCCGCCGACCCATCGGCGAGATACTTTCAAAGGGGGTATATACAGGTGAATTTCAAATTTTACTGTGCGCATTTGTGTCCTATTTACAAAGTAATGATAAAGATTTTTTCTTGACCTTAAACGAAGGTCCGTTTTCCTTTTTAACAGAAGATGAAAAAATGGAGCTTTGCGATTATTTCTTAACTTTGGGTAAAGGGGATTCCAAGGCGCAAAAAGGGTATTTTTTATCCGTCAAAGAGCGTATCGAGAAACGTCGCTTAGATGCGGAAGAAAAGTGTAAACGGTA
>JBGVRC010000036.1:0-4283 GCA_045128055.1 Candidatus Scatosoma sp.
TCGTTTACGATAAGGCGGCGGAAAAGGGCGCTTTGTCTAATCGCGTCGTTACGCTTGATAAGGAAGGCTTGCCTTCGAAGATGGCGGATCTTGGCGAAGGCAAAACGATAAAGATTGAAACGGAAACGAAGATTTATTCGATGTCCGTAGACGTCTATACGATGATTATTAACTCGAAAGAAGAGTTGAACGCTTGGCAAGAAATCGCGGCGGAAAACGCTGTAAAAGAAGGCATTTGCATTCAGCAGCAAAAGGGCTTCGTATATTCGGGTTATTTTGTGCTCGGCGCAAACATCGAATATAACGACGTATGGCAGCCTTATAAAAATTATGAAAAGTTATGGCGTTTAAGCACGGCGGACAACAATCCCGACGCAGGCAATTTACAAGACGAAGACGGTAATTGGCTGGAAGGGATCATCGACGAACCCTGGACGAAAGGGGAAGCGGCAGGTTTCCAAGGCGTGTTTGACGGAAAGGGCTATAATATCAACGGTTTGGAATCGGCAAATACGTACAACGGCTTTATTGTAGTGCTTGGTAAAAAGGGCGTTGTGAAAAATCTTTCCTTTACCAACGCAAAGCTTGGCGCGGACGCCGGCTTAGTCGTTGAAAGGGGTCAAGGTGCTGTGCAAAACGTGTATATGGAAATTGATTCCTTTGCGGAAGGGGCTATTACCTTCTTCAAGGGCGGCAGCGGCCATATTCGAACGGTTAGCAACGTAATTATTGACGTCACCGATTGTAAGTTAACGAGCTTGGAAAGCGGTTATCTCGGCGGCGTCTGCGACGGCAATCTCTACGACGGCGTATACGTGCTTGGCGTAGATGAAAATCTTGCCGACAACCTGTTTGCAAACGTAAACGAAAATAGTAAAATAGGCGGCTTTAAAGACGTAACCGCTCTTTTGTCGGATGAAGATTTTGCGGTGTCTGCGTCTACTTGGGATAGCGCGTTTTGGACGATTACGGATGGAGTGATATTGCCTACGTCGATTATAGACGGCTTTAAAGGCGAAATCACCTTTACCAATACGGAAAGAGTCTTCAATATCAATTCGCAAATTATTTTGTCTACGAACAAGGATTGGAAATATATTCGGTATTCGTTGAAAGAAGCAAACGAATACGTAACGATTGACGGGAACGTTCTTTCTTTGAAGGAAGGCGCAATCATAGGGGAAACGCTTACCGTTGTGGCAACGTCGCTTGTGGATGGCGAAAGCGCGGAATATACCCTTATTATCGCGGAAGAATTATTTAAATTGACGATAGACACGCAATTCTATGCGGAAGAAAGCCTTTCCAATACGGCGATTTTACAATACCAAGGCTTTGCGCTTGGCACTACGTACGTTGTAACGGCAAACGGCGAAAGCGCTTCCGTCACCGTTGAATCGGACGGTCAGCTTGTTGTGCAAATTCCGAATATGATCGTAAATTCGACGGAATTGAACGTGTACGACGTCGTTTGTAAAAGCGATACGCAAGAGCTTACCTTTACAAACGTTGCCGCGGTGACGAAGATTTTGAAAAATGCGGAAGATTTGAACGTATTAAACGGCGCGGCGGTAGGCGCAGGCAACTTCATTACGGGCTACTTCTTGCTGGGCAACGATATCGATTGTGAAGACGCTTTGTATGAAGCAAATTCATACAGCACGGGCTTCTTTAGAGCTACGTTTGACGGTCAAGGCTATACGATTAGCAATATCAAAGCGGGTAGCTGCGGTATTTTTGGCGCGTTGTACGGCGCAATGATTAAAGACGTCAACTTTACAAACGTATCCATTGTGACGACGGCAAACAACTTCAACGCCTTGCTTGCAGGTTCGGCAACGAATAATACGACGATTGAAAACGTAACGGCAAGCTTTAAGGCTTTGGAATGGCCGTATGCAAACAGCTATGGCAAGAACAAGATGACGGCGCTTTTGGTCGTTCGTTGGAACGGCACCGCGCATACGGTAAGAAACGTAACGCTGGACGCTACGGGTATGGAAATCCCTAACGCGCTGGGTTACGAGCTTTCCGCTGTAACGTTTGAAAACGTAGAAATTATATCCGACGACGTAACGCTTATCGGCTGTACGACGGCGTATGACAACGAAACGGGCTTGGAATCGTGGCCTATTGGCGTAATCTACACCGATACGCTTATCCAAGTGGAAGAAAATAAACCCATTACGGCGCTTGACGGCGTAGTAACGTTGGAAAGCGAATGGTTTGAAGTAGGCGAAACCTACGCGGTGGAAAGCGGCTTTGCAAGCGCGAGCGTCACGGTAGAAGAAGCAGGTAAAATCAACGTAACGTTGCAAGACCTTGCGCTCGGTCAAGTAACGATTGTTTGTAAAATGGAAGGCAAAGAAATTACCTTTGTCAACGTAACGTCCGAAACAAGCATCCAAATTGAAGAAACGACGATTGACGCGCAAGCGTATGCGGATGGCGGCGTTGTAGAGCTTACAAGCGAAAAGTTTATTGTAGACGAAGAATACGTTGTAACGTGCGGAGTGGAAGCGGTGCGCGTTACGGTGACGGAAAACGGTAAGCTTGTTGCTACGTTTGAAAATCTTACGGTAGGGGAAACCCTTTCGGTTGCTTGCGCTACGGAAGGAAAGTTGATTACTTTTACCAACGTATTCTCCGTAACGAAGGTTTTAAGAAACGCGGAAGATTTGAACGTATTGAACGCGGCGAACGCTGCGGGGCATATCACAGGGTATTATATCCTTGGCAACGACGTCGATTGCGCAGGCGCAACCTATCGCTCGAACGGACGTGATGCAAATAAGACCTTCCAAGGCACGTTTGACGGTCAAGGTTATACGATTAGCAATTTGAACGCAGGTTCTAACGGTATCTTCAATTTGATTGTCGGGGGTACGGTTAAAAACGTAAACTTCACGGACGCATCGATTGTAAAAGATAACAGTCACTTTACGGCGTTGCTCGCAGGTCAAACTTGGGGTAACACCACGATAGAAAACGTAAACGTAAGCTTTAAGACGATTGAATGGCCTATCAATAACGCATTGACGGATTGGGCGGCAACGGGCTTGTTGATTGCTCGTTGGTCGAATGCGGCGACGGTTAAGGTTACAAACGTAACGATTGACGCAACGGGCTTGGCGATTACCAACGCGCTCGGTTGTGAAATCACGGGCGTACAATTTAGCGACGTAACGGTTAAGGGCGATAGCTATGCGTTGATTGCGTGTACGGGCGCGAACTCGTCGAGCGGCATTGCCGAATGGCCTACGGGCGTAACGTACGTCGATACGCTTATCCAAGTGGAAGAAAACGGGGCGGTTACGGCTCTTGACGGCGTAGTAACGTTAGAAAGCGACTTGTTTGAAGTAGGTGAAACCTATGAAATTACAAGCGGTTTGGCGAGCGCGACTGCGACGGTAGAAGAAGCCGGCAAAGTCAACGTAACGTTGGATGGTCTTGCAATCGGTAAGGTAACGATTGTTTGTAAAACGCAAGGTAAGGAAATTACCTTTGTCAACGTAACTTCCGAAACAAGTATTCAAATCGAAGAAACGACGATTGACACGCAAATGTACGTGGACAGCGTAGTCGAACTTGCAAGCGAGAAATTTGTTGCAGGCGAAGAATACGTCGTAACGTGCGGCGTGGAAGCGGTACGCGCTACGGTAACGGAAAACGGAAAGCTTGTTGCTACGTTAGATGGGATTACTTCGGGCGCAACGGTTTCTATCGTATGCGAAACGAAGGGCAAGGTTATCACGTTTACCAACGTATTTGTAGCAACGAAGATTTTGAAAACGGCAGACGATTTGCATTTGCTTAACGCAACCAAGCAAGGTAAGAAGATTGACGGGTATTACGTGCTCGGCGGCAATATTGATTGCGCGGATGCGTTGTACGAAGCAGGCAAGATTGACGGAAGCAACACCTTCTCGGGTACGCTCGATGGCAACGGATATACCGTTAGCAACATCAAAGCAGGCGCGTCCGGTATTTTGGGTACGCTTGTTGGCGGTACGGTAAAGAACATCAACTTTACGGGCGTATCGATTGCGCCTACGCGTACGGCGGATACCAACTACGGTAATATGTGCGCGTTGTTGGCGGGTTCAAGCTGGGGCAATTCGTTGATTGAAAACGTAAGCGTAACGTATAAAGAAGTGCAATGGCCTTACGGTAAGGTAGATACGCACGGATACACAGGTCTTTTGGTTGCTCGTTGGGGCAACGCGGCGAATACGGTAAGAAACGTAACGCTTATCGCGGAAGAATTGACGGTAATCAACGCG
>JBGVRC010000037.1:0-5292 GCA_045128055.1 Candidatus Scatosoma sp.
GCTACGTTGCCGATTTGTATATGGTAAGCGAAAAGGATAAAAACGAACGCATTGAAAAATATGCAAAAATGTTCCATTTGGAAAAGGCGTTGGATAGCGAAATTAAGTGCTATTCCCACGGTATGAAGCAAAAGACGATGGTAATCGGCGCGCTTATTCACGACCCCAAGGTTTGGGTTTTGGACGAGCCCTTGACGGGGCTTGACCCGACCAGCTCTTGGCAAATCAAAGAATGTATGCGCCAACACGCGGACGCGGGGAATATCGTATTCTTTTCCAGCCACGTTATCGAAGTTGTGGAAAAGGTTTGCGACCGTATCGCCATCATCAGCGGCGGGAAGCTTCGTAGAGTAGCGCGTATGGAAGAAATCCAAAAAGAAGGGATTTCTTTGGAAGAACTGTACTTACAATACGCCCAAGAATCGGCGGCGGAAGATATGGACAACGAGAGAGTATAAGCTATGATGGAAACGAAAAGCCAACAAGTAGTGCGAAAACAGTCGATACAATGTCCTTCGTGTAATGACGCGCTGACGATTCCAAAAACGGAAGCGTTGTACAAGTGCCCCGCCTGTGGGCAGGCTTTTATCGCGCATCAAAGTTTTCGGGTGATAAGAAAACGGGAGAGATTAGAGCCCAACGCGCAAAAGCAAGCGCAAACTGAACGCAAGGCAGTTAAAAAACAGAATAAAAAATTATGCATCACCAAAAGGGAAAAAAATAAGAACGAAACGCAAGAAATCAAAAATACTCCGTTTCGTCGAGTGAAATATTTGTCGTTAATGCAAATGGGGGAACAGCTCCGCGCGAAAAAGACGCAAAGCAAGAAAAAACGCGCGTTTTTCACCTTTTTAAAGGCGTGCGTTTGTATTGCCGTAACGGCAATCGTTGCGTTTGCGCTGCGGTTTATGAAGACGTCCTTTCAAGTCGAACCTTCGCGAGAAATGTTTACCACGTTCATAGCGGTGATTCAGCTTGTTGCCATTCTCGCCAACGTCGGCGGGATTATGTCTATTTTGTACACGAGTAAGGAAAACGCAATGCTACTTGTTTTCCCATGTACGTACGGGGAGATATTTTTAAGTAAGATTATCGTTTTCGCCATTGAAGAAATGAAAAAGAGTATCTATTTCATTCTTCCCATTCTGTTGGGCTTTGGCGTTATGGCTGGGGGCGTAGCGTATTGGATATTGCTGATTCCTATGTGGTTTATGCTTTGTCTTTTGCCAGTGCTTTTCAGTTCGCTTTTATCCATTCCGCTCATTTACGTCAAGCGGTTTTTGGAAAAACATTTGGGGCTGTACGCCTTTTTGATCGTAACGGCGATTACGGCGGTTTTCGCAGGGGTAACGGTATTATTGCAAAAATTGCCCGACCCTTTGCGTTTGGTGGCGGTGTACAGAGAATTTATCGCGATGGTGGAAGGGTGGTTTGCTACGGCAAGCAAATGGTCGCTTTGGTACGTGTTTATCGGCAACGCTATGTTTGGAGAAGCGGTATGGCTGTATTTGCCCTTGTCTATTTTGACGTTCGCTGCGTTTTGTATGGGCTGTTTCTTGATTGGCAGACCCTTCTATTTCAAGGCGGTTTCGTCCACGGTAGAAGCGGGCAGAACCAAGAAGCATAAAGCGGTACACCATAAACATAACAATTTGTTCTTAACCTTTTTCAGAAAGGAATTAAAGCTGTTTTTCCGCAATTCGCAATCGGTCAACTCTGCGGTGATCACCATCTTGATGTTCCCGTTCCTTTCATACGTATTCAACTTTATATTGCTTATTATCAATAAAAACGTTTTGGGCGACTTTATGACGATTGCTTTCAACGTAATGATAACGTTGAGTATTTTAAGCGCGAATAACGCAAACGTAGCTTCGGCGATTTCCACGGAAGGGAACGAGTTTGCTATATTAAAAACAGCTCCGTCCGACACGTCGGTGATTTGTTGGGCGAAGATAGCGGTGACGTCGCTCGTCAATTTTATCGCCCTTGCCGTTACCTTTATTATGCTTACCTTTACCACCAATCTGCAAGGTGAAAATTTGGCTTTGATGGCGGTATTGCTTGTGTTTGTGACGATGGGGCATATTATGTGGAGCTTCCAAATCGACGTAAACAGCCCCCGTATTCTCGATTACGCTATGAAAGGAAACAACGTTGTCAGCAACGTCAATATCGGTAAAGCGATTTTGATAGGCTTTGGCGTCGCTACGGTGACGGGCGTACTTGCGTTGCTTTTGTTGATGGATTCGCTTTTGACGGGCTGGATTCGTTTGCTCGCGCTTGCGATAGCCTTTGTAATAGCAAGATTTTATCTGCTTCGTCGCAATATTAAGGTGTATTTCAATGAAATTCAGATGTAACGGAGAGAATTATGAGTAAAAAAATCGTATTTATCGTGGTTTTGATAGAATGTATTCTCGCCGTGTTGCTAATCAGTTTGTTTGGGCAGGCGATTTATTCAAGCTCGCCGAAACTGGTCAACGAAGTGTATTTTACCTATGAAAATGGCGAAAAAATAGCCGACGACCAGCATTTGGAAGTATTTTTGACGGACACCAAGCGAGATTATCAGCTTTTTTGGGCGGTAGACCCCGAAAATGCCCATAACACGAGCGTGGAATTTTCGTCCAGCGACCCCAACAGCGTTATCGTAGACGCTTCGGGGCGAGTTACCTTCCGAAGAACGGTTCTCAGCGTAACGATTACAATCAGTACGTTGGACGGCGGGAACAAAAAGGACGTTATTATATTGACGGTAAACGAAGCCGATTGACGACTGCGTTTAAAAAAATAGAATAAAACATTGTAAGGAGAAGAACAATGAAAAAAATGAAGAAGACGTTGCTTGGCGTGCTTGCTTTGGGCTGTATAGCTCTTGGCGCGTGCGGCGGCAAGGATTCCTACACGGTTACCTTAATGGACGGAAATAGCGTAATCAGCACCGCCGAAAAGGACAAATCCACCCATCTCGACGCGCCCAGCGCGCCCACAAAAGACGGATATACTTTTGAAGGTTGGTATACAGACGCAGCGCTTACTACGCCTTACAGTCCCGATTTATTGAGCGCGAATTTGACGCTGTACGCGAAATATACGCCCGCAACGTTTTATATTTCTTTCCGATTAAACGGCGGCGCGTTTGCGGAAGAAATTTTGGACGTGGAAGTAAAATACGGGCAAGAATATTCCCTGCCTACGCCTACGCGCGATGGGTATACGTTTACGGGCTGGACGCTTGATGGGGAAGATTTCCCTGCGACGGGCACGTATCAAAAAACCAATGCCATTCGCGTCGCGGCAAACTGGGAAATGACCAAATACACCGTGCAATTTAAGGCAGGCGACGAAGTGCTTGGCAGTCAAGACGTTGAATACGGGAAAACGGCGACCGCTTGGAATAATCCCGAAGCGGGCTATGAAGTGGTCGGCATTTACACGGATGCGGAGATGACGGCTTTGTACGATTTTGGGGCGGTTGTTACGGAAGATTTGATTTTATACGTAAAGCTTCAACCCAAAACCTTTAATATTATCGTCAACTTGGACGGCGACCCCGGCGTAGATACGACGGCGGTTTACGGACAGGAATATACCATTCAAACGCCCGAACGCAACGGGTATATTTTCAAGGGCTTCCTTTATAACGACCAGCCTTTTGCGACTACGGGTACGTATGCGTACGCGCACGACATTACCATTACGGTTGACTGGGAAAAGGACGAAGCCTTTAACAAGAGCACCGTTTCTTTCTACGACGGCAATAAGGAAATCTCGTCCTTGGAAAGAATAGTGGAAAACGGAACGCTACTTTCCAACCTGATAGACGCGCCTACAAAGAAAGGGTATACGTTTGTGGGTTGGTACACGGACGCAACGCTCAAAACGGCATTTGTTGACGGTACGGAAATTGTTGCCGACGTGGCTTTGTATGCAAAATACCAAGCGAATACCTATCAGCTTACGGTAAACCTTGACGGAGGCGAATACGACGGCGAAAGCTCTTTGACGATTTCCGCTGTGTACGGCGAAGAATATAATATTCCCGAACGCCCCGTTAAAAACGGCTACGAATTTGCGGGCTATACGGTGACGGTTGCGGGAATTATCTCGGAATTTGCTTGCAGCGGTACGTACGTATATGCGGAAAATATATTCGTCACGGCAAAGTGGTCGGTTTTGAAAGCGGACGAAGATGAAGAAAGCGCGGAATTGTTCTTAAATAAGGGCAGCTACTTCAAAGAAAGAGCGGCGGCAGACCACGCGTTTGATTATGTGTTCGTAACGGGTAAAGAGTATAAATTCTCCGCCTTTGGTTCGCAAGTGGAAATTATAGGCGCGGACGACGTGATAGAAACGACTGCGGAAACTTTCTTGGCGAAAGGCGCGAAAGAAAACGTAACCATTCGTATCGTGAAGGATTATAACGGCACGGAATACACCTTTGAACGCAACGTAAGGATCGTAGACCAAGTAATGGCGTTTGATTACGGCGCGGATTATTTGTCCGTATGGGGCGAAGGCGTAGATAGGGGTAAGAATTTCCTTGACGCGAAAGCTTCGGCGGTGATAGGGGTAGGTAAAGACGGATATATCCCCGACTTGGCGATTTTAACTTCGGGCGGTCAAAAATTGACGATGGAAAAGGCGTACGTTTCGATTGCCGTTACGGTAGACGGCGTTGCAACGACGGACTATGTGATAGAAAGCGGAAAAATAAGCTTTAATCAAGCTCTTGTCGGCGCGGAAGTGGAAATTACGTACAAACCCAAGTATGCGTTGATTGATACGTCGAAAACGGTAAAATTGCAAATCAACGAAGGGGTAAACGTGTATACCAACACGGAATTGAAAGCGGCTTACGCCAATAAAGAAATCAGCCAAATCAATATTCTTCGTAACATTAAAGCGGAAATCAGCGCAAGCGACTACGTTCCCGGTACGAATAATCCCATCAATAAATACGAATACAGCGTATATACGCGTAGCGTAGCAAATCCTGCGGATACGATTACCATCAACGGCAACTTCTTTAAAATTGACGGCAGCGGCTTGCCTTACGCGCATAACGGCGTAGACGGAAGAAGCTGGGCGGTAGATGGTTTGAGCGGTTATTACGTAAACAATATGCAAATCGGTTTGTTCTTGTATCATTGCACGGACGTCAACGATAAATATATCCATAACGGCCAAGCTATTTTCAACGACCTGTATTTGGAAGCGAATAATACGGGGGACGCGGCGGCATCCGTTAAATATAATGATAAAGACTTGCTTATTTACAGCGGCGCA
>JBGVRC010000038.1:0-3734 GCA_045128055.1 Candidatus Scatosoma sp.
TGGTAGAACATGACAATGTTTTTCGAGATACTGTGGCAAGTAATATTGTGAATATCTAAATTGGTTCTTCCGCAATTTTACGTTTTTTGCTTTATTAAAAATGGAGAATGCTGATTAACACTGGCATTCCAGTATTGAAAAATTACAAAATACAGATATTTTCGTAAGAACCTCTAAATTAAAATAATTGTATGGGTTAATTCCAGTTTTACAGAGACTTAAATTTCAGTTTGATGGAGCGTCAAATTCCAATTTGTCGAACAGTTATCCTTGTGGAAAAATTCAAAAGTGTAGCACACTATACTTTGCAAGCAAAGTCGTGTGTTTTGCAAAGCAAAAAAGAAAAGAGTAGCAAAATTTTTGCTACTCTTTTATAACGTCTAAAAAATCCCTAAGGGGCACGCCCTTTTTCCGAATCTTTTTTCTTTTACCTTTGAATCGTGCGTACAAGGCTACATAAGCGACCTTCCGAGAAGTGCCGTAAGATTTTGTCGGGAGCTTCCGCAAAGCGATAATACGCCTGTTTCGTGTACTTGTCGGGGTTGCCGTAATACACCACGTAGCGCAAACCAAAGGCAAACTCTTTCTTGCGGAATAGCCTTTCAAGGGGCGATTGCCAACCTTCCAAAACGTTATCCGCGGTATGCCATATAAACACCGAACGAGTTTTTGCCGTAGGGTATTTGTTGCCGTAGTTCATCACGTTTTCGAGCATTTTCAAGCCTTCGCCAAAATCGGGGTTGCCGTGGGGCAGGTATGCGTTGAACGGATGAACAAAGAACGCTTTATCGTTGTACCCGATAATATGCAACTTTGTCTTGTAGGGGCAGAATTGCAATGCCCGTGCCACTTTTGTTATGTTTTGCTTGATACGCTTTGCAGTTTCGCCACGGGTTTTAACCGAGCAATCCACGATATAGTAAATATTTGTCGTTTTCATTATTGATTCTCCTTGTTTTTGTGAAATGATAAACGCCCACGACAAAACTGCCGTGAGCGCGTGATTTTTTGTGATTTTTCGAGAAAGGGGGTGTTCCTGTCCCACCCACCCCCTGCGTGATTTTTTATGGAAATCTAACCCTGTTTTGCCCGTTCGGGCATCCCCCTTTCGGGGGCAGTCCTGTTTAGCCCATACCTTTCGTGGAATTATCGGGGCATCGGGGCAGGTGGCGACGGCATTTTCCGTCGCGCCCCGTTGTCCCGTTATTCTACGTTATAGGATAGGAATTTTTTTTCTTAAAGGTTTATGTTTTTTCAATCTGCCCCGATGCCCCGATATTTTTTGCGAAAGGAAACTGTATTTCGTACTTTTCCATAGGCGACTTTGACCGTATATAATAGTGTATAGATGATAAAAGCCCGATTTTCGGGCAGAAAATCGGGCGCATAAATCGTCAACATTAGCCGTGTAGACCATAAGAGAGTAAGGGCTAAACGGGTACGGCATAGGGACATCAGGAAAAAACGGGGTAAAAACACAAACACACATCGCCATTCCTTAAAATCCAAGGTAGCGGACGTGTGTCTGGTTGGTGCACCGTAAGAGGTTCGAACTCCTAGCCTTCGGTTCCGTAGACCGACGCTCTATCCAGTTGAGCTAACAGTGCTTATATAAACGCTTCTCATCAAAGCGCTTATATAGTATAAAATCTTTTTAATAATTTGTCAACTATTTTTTGCTATATTTTCAAAAACTTTTTTATTTTATTCTACGCTTGCTTTTCTATTACATAAGCAAAGCCGCCGCGCCCAAAATCCCCGCGGAGTTTCCAAGCTGCGCCGTTCTAATTTCCACGCTAGGACCTAAATCGCCCGCGAAAATTTCTTTGTTCAAAATCTCTTGCAAGGGTTCGGTCAATACTTTGCCTTGCGCGCACACGCCGCCGCCCAAAAGCACCACTTGCGGACGGAAAATGTTGGCTACGTTCGCAATCCCGCAACCAAGCTTTTCGATATACCCGTCTACAACCGCTTTCGCATACGGGTCAATATCCTTATAATCAAACGCCGTTTTCCCCGTCACCTTATCAAGCGAGCCGATTTCCCACATTTTACTGTCTTTATGCGCTTCCATCGCGCGCTTGGTATCGCGAATCAATGCCGTCGCCGACGCGTACGCTTCCAAACAGCCTTTTCTACCGCAGGTACATTGTTCTCCGCCCGCTACGATAACCGCGTGACCAAGCTCCGCGCCCGCCGATTTATTGCCTTCCAAAAGCTTTCCGTCGGCAACGATACCGCCGCCCACGCCCGTACCGAGCGTCAACATAACCATATCGTTTACACCTTTCGCCGCGCCGAACTTCGCTTCGCCAAGCGCCGCTACGTTGGCGTCGTTGGCAATCTTCACCTGCAAACCCGTTTGCGCCGTTACTTCTTCGCTGATTTTAAAATCCTTCCATTTTAAATTATTCGAATAAATAACGTTGCCCGCTTTGCTGTCGATCATACCGGGCACGCCCATACCGATACCTTCTACGTCCCCCGCTTCAAGACCAAGCTTTTTCATAAGCGATTTTGCAAGATTTGCGATGTTCGTCGCGACCCTGCCTGCCCCAAATTCACTTTCGGTGGGCGTTTTGTCTTCCACGAGCACGTTGCCCAAATCGTCTACGATACCGCCTTTAATAAACGTACCGCCAAGGTCGATACCTACGTAATATTTTCTTACTTCCGTCATAATCAAATGCATTTCTCCCGATACGATAAATTCTCCAAAGCCCGCGGGAATAAACCAACTATCCCCAAGCGCGACCGCTTTGCCGTCGATACTGCCACAGCCTTTTACGCACGTAACGCACTTAAACGAGTTTTCATCGGCAAACAACTTCTTTTCCCCGTTTACAAGCACGGACGTAACGTTGAAATATTTACTGCAACCAAGCAGCTCGCCCTGCTCCGTCTTCACAGCAAGCGGGGTATATTGATACTCGTCCAAGCACGTAACTTTCAACGCTTTTTCCACGTGCAGTTCACGTTCGTTGCCGTTTTTATCCTTTCTGCCGTAATCGTATACGCGGTAGGTCAAATTGCTGTTTTGCTGAATTTCGCAAATCAAGCACCCCGAAGCGATCGCGTGAATCGTTCCCGAAGGGATAAAATAACATTCCCCCGCCTTTACTTCAAAGAAATTGAGCAATTCCGTCAATCTCTTTTCGGCAATCGCTTGTTCGTATTCCGCTTTGGTAACGGGCTTTTTAAAGCCAAGATAAATCCCCGCGCCTTCGTCCGCTTCCACGATATACCACATTTCCGTCTTGCCGAAGCTGTTTTCATTCGCCAAAGCGTAATCATCCGAAGGATGTACCTGCACGGACAAGTCCTGCTTCGCGTCGATAAATTTTATAAGCGTGGGGAAGAACGGGAACGCTTCGCAATTTTTGCCCAAATCCGCCGCCGTAGCCACTTCTTGTAAGGTTTTTCCGTCCGCCAAACGGGTAGGCCCGTCCTTATGAAAAGAAAGCTCCCAGCTTTCCGCAACAGGCGTTTTGTCCGTTTGCTTTCCGTATTTTTCACGCAGCATCACGCCGCCCCAAATATTATCTTTACATTCAGGATACAATTTAACGATGTTCATACCTTAACTCCTATTTTATTCTCGCCTTATTATATCATAAAAAATATGGACTTTCAAGTGTTTTATCACATTTTTTGCTCGGCGCATACAATTTTTCCCGTTTGACTTCTCCCATCTTTACCCCAAGGAAAACATTGACAAGCCGTTTTCGTGTATG
>JBGVRC010000039.1:0-1999 GCA_045128055.1 Candidatus Scatosoma sp.
CCTTTGTGCCGTGGCGAGCTGGTTGCGTTTTTGGCGCCGCCTAAAAGCGGGAAAACGTGGTGGATGGTTGACACCGCAATAACTGCAATGACACGCGGCAAAAAGGTTCTTTTTGTTAGCCTTGAAATGACCGAAGACCAAATGATTAGGCGCTTTTGGCAATCGCTCAGCGGTTGCAGCCGTTGGGGCGAAAATTCGCCGGGAAGCCAGTTTGTACAAAATGGCAATAAATGGGATTTGGTGCAGGGCGAACGAACAACAAAGCGCGTTGACCTTGAACCGAAAAGCATTGAAGAAATTCAAAAGGTTTACGACAATTTGGGCGGCGAGTTAAAATTCCGTTGTTACCCGACCGGGACGCTTACACTGCAAAAACTGCAAAGCGAATTAAAATTGCTTGAAGTTTTTGAAGGGTTTGTGCCGGATGTGATTGTGCTGGACTATGCCGATATTATGGCTTTGCCGCCCGGCAAGGAAAAGCGCCACCAGCTCGACGCCCTTTGGATGGGTTTAAAGGGCATTACAAACGAACGGAATATTTTGATTGTAACTGCAAGCCAAACCAACCGCGAAACGGTCGGGGGCAAGCGTGATGCAGACGAAACCAACATTGCGGAAGCGGCTTCGAAAATTAACCATGTAAACCGCATGATAACAATAAACCGCTCCCCGCGTGATAAGCGAATGGGCATTTACCGAATGTCGTGCCAAACCATGCGCGACGGGCGTGAATGTTACGAGCAGCTCGTGGTCCTTAATTGCCTAGAAATTGGGCGCCCGTGGATGGGGGACAAGTTTATGAGCGAAGTAAACTTCCCGCGTGATAACGCCGAAAACGAAGCGGCATAAACCAAAAAGGAAAAACACATGGCAGACGTAAAAGTTGCAAACAACAAAAGCGCCGACGGTTCTTACTATGACGGCAAATTTGAAACCATTGAATATATCGAGTACGTGGTTGACAAAATTGTAAAAAACGGCGTTGAACCAAAACGCGCCTATTGCATTGGGCAAGCGCTTAAATACTTGTCCAGCCGCCTCGGTGCAAAGGCAGACAACCCGGTTGAACTGGATTTGCAAAAGGCGGAAAACTACATTCACCGGGCAATTTGCGGGGAGTGGATTGACCCGAGCTTTTTGCACCAGCTAACACAAAATAAAAAGGCTTGACAACATTGATTTCGGCACGCTTGCGGTCGCTTTGCAGCCGTGCCGGGTAAATGCACTCGAAAAACATATAAACGCCCACAACGCACGAAAACCGCAATTTTAGCCTCCCGGTTTTTGTGCGTTTTTATGTAAATAACTTTTTACACAAAAAAAGGCAAAAAATCGGTTGCCAATCTAGCAAACAAAAGCTATATTAAAGCCATAAACAATTAACAATCAACCGAAAGGAGCTAAACTATGAACCACGAAGAAATCATTAACAAGGTAAACGAAGCCCTCGAAGCAAAATCCCTTAACTTTACCGCAAAGATGGCGGAAACGTTTGCAATGGTGGACGGCGTTTACGTGCCGACCGGAAAGTTTACACCAGTGCGCACGGACAAAACTGGTAAGGAAAGCATTATCGGCGGCACCAGTTTTTCGAAGCAGTACACGCCAATCCAAAACGCCGACGCCTTTGCTTGCTTGGGCGAAATGGCTGACGTTGCCGACATTGAATTTGTAAACGTTGGCTCTTGGGGCAATGGCGCCGGGGTTTATGCCCAAATCAGCCTCGGCGAAATGGGTGAAATTGGTGCTGGTGCCGACCGCGTTGGCAAGTACCTCTCGCTCGTAAATAGCCACGACGGCTCCCGCTCGCTGCAACTCCTTGTAACGCCCTTCCGCTTTTGGTGCAGCAACCAAATCAGCAAGGCAATCGGCGACGCAACAAAGAACAACCGAATTATTTCGATTTACCATAACAGAACGGGCGCCGACCGCTTGCTGGAACTTGCCCAAGCAATGCACACCGCCGAAGCCGTGTTTGAAAGCACGGAAGAGGCATACA
>JBGVRC010000040.1:0-4048 GCA_045128055.1 Candidatus Scatosoma sp.
CGTAGGCGCGGCGATTTTGATACGTTCGTCATAGCAAGCGGAATAGTACGTCGCCGTACCGCCGCCAGAGTTGCCCACCATCGTAATATCGTCCAAATCCAGCTTATCCTTGAAATAATCCAAGCTGTCTATCCCTTTGGAAACGTCCCAAACGCGCTCGCCTATCAGCGTTCTGCCCAGCATCAAAGCCGTCATTGCCGTAAAATAGCAGCCGCATTGAAGCGCAGGTCCGCGTTTTTGTTGCCGCGTCGTTCTTTCACCCATACCGCGCTGTTCGATAGCCAACGCCGCGTACCCGTTTTTCACCGCGTCCAAAGCAAACGTGCTCGTTTCCAAGCTCTCGGGGTCTTGCTCGTACTTCGCTTCGCCGATGGAAATATGAAAACCCGTGCTATGCCCCTGTACACAAATGCATACGGGGAATTTTTCTTTCTTTTCGCGCGGGATCAATAAATAGCAAGGCACAAAACACCCTTTTTCGCTTTCAAAAACGTAGCGATAGCGAGTGTATTCTTCCTTTTCCACCACTTCTTCGATTTCAATTTTAATATCGCAGGCATTTTTCGCTATGACGTCTAAACCGAGCAATTCCACGTATTTTTGCTTGACCATAGCCTTCCAGTCGGCGTAGTCGTTTTGTTCGTTATACGCCAAAATGGGCGTGTTTTTAAGCAAGTTTTCGTGTATGATATCATTGTCAATCAACTTCATACTTCTCTCCTTCTACAATCACGTTATCCAAAACAAGCTCGTCCACCGCGCTGTAAAAATTCTCCGTATCCACCGCTTGGAAACGCAAATTTTTTAATGTAAACTTCTTCAAAGTATACTCTTCGTCCTTTCTGGATACGTTGAAAAACATACCGCAAGAACAGCTGCAATTTTGCATACAAATATTTTCCACGCGGGACAACGGCTTGTCCGTTCGCCCTTTTAAATCAAAGAACTGCGTCCATGGATTGATATTGAAAACGCTGCCCAGCACGCTGCCGTTTACGTTTTCTATCGTGATATATTCGTAAAGCTGCGGCGTATCGGGACGAAGCTTAAAATGCGCAACTTGCGCGATTTTTTCCAGCTTAATATTTCGTATGAAGATATTTTTATTATGTACCGATTCCGAACCGCAGGTAAGCGCGCTGTGACAAAAGCCGTAATGGCAACCTTCAATCAAAATACGCTCGTTTGCGCCGTTGTCGGGGTTTTCGTCCGCCCAAGGCCCTTTTCCGCCCTTTAACGCCACGGCATCGTCGTTGACTTCCATATAGCAGTTTTTAATCAACACGTCTTGACACGCGTCCACGTCGATTGCGTCCGAGCTGGGCGCAGGAACGGGGGTTTTCGGCGCGAAAATATGACAGCCTATAAATTTTACGCGTTTGCTCTTATAAATATGGTTTGTCCAAAAGGGCGAATTATGCAAACGGAGCTGCGTAACGATAACGTTTTTACAGTTCGATATAAACACCAAACGGGGGCGCTGTTCGTCCTTATTCGTGCAAGCGGGATTCCACTCTCTACGCTGCCAAAAGGCTTTCCAAAAGCGCAAACCGTTGCCGTCTATCTTGCCTTCGCCGCACATGACGAAGCCGTCTATCCCGTCCGCGTTGATAAGAGCGGGATAATACAAACAGCTTTCCCCTTCAATGCGGGTTTGACACACGGGATAATCGGAAATATCGTCGCTACCCTTTAAAACGCCGTCCTTTTCCACGCGCAAATGCACGCCTTGTCTAAAAAACAACGCGCCCGTGTAATACGTACCCTTGGGCACGACGATAACGCCGCCGCCCCTTTCCGCTACGTCGTCAATCAAGCCTTGTATTTGCTTTGTGTATATTTTCCCGTCGTCACAAACACCATAATCGGTGATTACGTACGCCTTTCCCAAACCTTCCAAGCTTGGTACTCCGACATCAAAAAACCACCCATCAATCGGCGTTCCATCCGGGAAAATTTCTTGTTTTTTCGTGCTCATATTCTATCGTATCAACCTTCCAACAGCTTTAATACTTCGTCAAACCCGTCAACCATGGCGTATGCCTGTTCGGCCATACCGCTGGCGTGAATATTGCCATCATTAAACCCGATTACGTCAAAACCAGCCAGTCTACCCGAAATTAAGCCCGCGGACGAGTCTTCCAACACGACCACCTGCGATTTATCGCTGACGCCAAGCCCAACGGCGAGCTCTGCATACACCCAGGGATGGGGCTTTACCGCCAATTCGCCAATCGTACCGTACAAGCCTTTGGTTTTGCGTTTTCCACCCGTAATAATACCGTCGTAGAAGTCTTTGGGATCGCCCATATCCAACAAACGGAACACGGAAAGGATTTCAGGGATTGCCTTATATTCCAACCCGCTCGTCACCAAACCGATTTTGATACCGCGTTCTTTTAACGCGAACAAAAATTCTTTCAGACCCTTTCTAGGGTGGAATGCCGCTACGTTGCCCCTGCCTTCCAAAATTTCGTTCAGTTCCCGCTCCGCAATTTTATGATAGGCGGCGTTTGCTTCCAAAATCGTCTTGGGTATTTTGTATTTTTTTAAGCAGTAGTCCAAATGCTCCATTGTGGAAAAGCCCGAAACGTAAGGAATATCTTCCGCTGTAAAGGCAAAGCTGGGGTCGTTCGTCAACTCCTGCGCCGTCTTTTCAATCAGCCAAATCCAAAATTCTTCCGACTGCACCGACGTTCCGTCCAAATCCATCAAAACGTATTTCGCAGGCGCTTGATAATTGCCCTTTTCCATAGGATACGTCGCCGTAACCCCGCATTGCGAAATGGTACACATCAGTTGTCCGTCTTTCTCGCTTTCAAAAAAGTCGATACCTTTCACCTTATAGTCTTTAAAACTCATATTTTTTCCTTTTATACGCGCTTCGTAGCCCTGCGCGATGGCAGGGCTATGCGTTTATGCTTATTTTATATCCAAATCGGGATTTTCCGCGAAGTGTTTGAGCATTACGATAGGATCGCTTTCGCTCAAATTTTCAACAACAACCCCTTCCTTCGCAGCTTTCGCGCTGACGAAATATTCGTCGTGGGTAAGCTGACCGTAGCGAATAAGCGCGGGCGTTTCGATAATATGCCCGCCAAACGTACCGTGACCTTGCAACATAATCATACCATACGCCGCCGCGTCCTTAATAACGACTTTTTGACCGGGATATACCGTCAAGCGCTTTGCGCAAGCGAGCTTGGATTTATAACAAATCCATTCTTCTTTATGCGCTTCGTCTTCGTGGTGTACGATGGGACGCATAAAACGGTTTTTCTTGAAATCGGGGTCAACGTTCAAATCCCAGTCGATTACTTCCATCAAATAATCGAAGTTGCCCTTTTCTTCTTCGGGGCAATTTTTCCAAAGCAAGTCTTCGGAAACGCATTGTCCGCCGTAAAGCACCGATTGATACATAGCGTATACGTCGGAAGCAAACTGCGGTTCGTACGTACAAACGCTTGCGGGCGCGTGCAAAACTCCGGGGGGAACGTCCCAACCCGTATCCAGTTCGATTTTATACGCCTGCGAATAATCAAGCAAATGATTGTCCCCTTTGTGGAAGTTTTCAAGGCATTTTTTAATTTCTTCCTTGGTGCAATCGGGGTTTAAACCAAAGAACGTGAACGGAAATTCGCCGCCGTGGTTGTTTACCTGCGCGGGGAAGAAATACATTTCGGGCTTCCCTTCCGCGCCAACGCGTTTTGCGTGTTCGTCGCGGTGGTGGATATGATGGGGCAAAGGTCCTGCGTTATCAAAGAATTTGGAGAACATAGGCCATTTGTGGTATTTATCCCAAAGCTCGCCGATGATTTCGCCTTGCAATTCCGCTACGACGTCGCGAAGCAGCATTTGTTCTTTTCCGTCCTTGGAAACGACGTAGGAGAGCCCTTCGTCTTCGGGCGTACCGGGACCGTTTTCCGCCCAAGTGGTGGACGCAAACCATCTTTCGTCAATCCCGCCCTTTTCAAGACCTAATACGTAATAATCGTCGGGATGAAGCTTGATACGCTTGCCGGGACGGCAGAACGCTCTGGGCACCCAA
>JBGVRC010000041.1:0-13831 GCA_045128055.1 Candidatus Scatosoma sp.
CATCAACGGACGTGCTTTCAAGCTCTAAAATACGTTCGGCATAGCGAATAAAAATTTCGCCCGCTTCCGTCATTTTTACCGTTTTCGAACCGCGGGTAAACAGTTTTTTACCTACTTCCTTTTCAAGCTCGCTGATACGGTTGGTAACCGTAGACTGCGCAACGCCGAGCTTTTCAGCCGCCAAGGTGAAATTCTTTACTTTTGATAAAAATATAAATGTTTTCAGTTCTTCACTATTCATTAAAAATCTTGATTGCCCCCATCGATTTTATCTATTATTTAAATTATAACGCACTCCTTTAAAAAAAGCAAGTACTTAATGAAAAAATTTTAAGAAAAATCAAAAAAATATATATTTATAATGCAAGAAATAAATTTGAAGATTGACAAAAGCGGGTAAAAGTCGTATAATAGAACAAAATAAGAGAAAGAGCGGCGATAAAATGAGAAAACAAGAAATTACGCAAAACGTACAACGAATAAAATGTGAAATAGAAAATGGCAATCCTTACGGGGAAAAGATATTGCTTTGCGCGGCAACGAAAATGCAAAGCGTCGAAGATATAAATTTTGCCATTCAAGCGGGCGTGGACGCCGTTGCGGAAAACAAACCGCAGGAATTTCGGGATAAAAACGAAGGACTTTTGCCTTGTCCCCGTCATTTTATCGGGCATTTACAGACGAATAAAATCAAGTATTTGATAGGCAAAATCGAGTTGTACCATTCCTGCGATAGGGAAGATTTGGCGCAAGAGCTTGCCCGCGTATCTTTGGCAAAAGGCATTGTTTCCAACGTATTGATACAAATTAATATCGGGGAAGAAGCCAGCAAGGGCGGTTATAATTATCAAAACGCGAAAGAAATTTTTACCCGTCTTTCTCAAACGGCGGGCTTACGGGTAAAGGGTTTTATGGCTATGCTTCCCGAAGACGGAACGCAAGATTATAAGCGCGGTTTGGTGCGTAAAATGCGTAACTTATTCGATTGGGCAAAAGCGCAATCTGGTGACGTGGAATATCTTTCTATGGGTATGAGCGGGGATTACGCGTTGTGCGTTTCGGAAGGCGCAAACATTATCCGATTGGGCTCTACGCTGTTCGGAAAAAGGGATTATGGGCAACAATAAAAAACGGGAAAACGAAGCGCTTGCCTACGGCGAGTTAGATATTTCTATACATCGAAAAATTAAGCGAAAACGCGCGCTTTACCTTGCTTTTGCTGCTTTTCTAATGTGCATAGCCACCTTATTTTGCGTGGGGCAAATCGGGCATTTATACTCCGATTCCACCCTGCGTTTTTGGCAGCCTGACTACGAAAAAACGGATATTTCAGAGTTGATAGAAAAGTCGCAGCTTTCCCAAGCCGATTACGAGCTTTTATATCGCCAAACGGGGCTTACCAAGCTCGGTATAGACGATATGCGGAGCGATGAAGCGGGAAGAAACAAGATAAAAGAAATCCAAAACAGTTTTTTTACCGATTATACCGTCACGACGAGAAGATTTGGTACGTTCACCTATACGGAAGAGCTTGGAACAAAGGGTAAAAAACAGTACAGCGTTCTTGCGAATTTACGCGACGGGGATATATTCGTTTCTTCGTCTATGTACGTATCGTGGTGGCGTTGGGGGCACGCAGCGCTTGTCGTGGACGGCGCAAAAAACCAAGTTTTAGAAGCCATTAAGCCTGGGTATAAAAGCGAAGTGGGAAACGCAAACGTCTTTTTCTATCGAGCAAACTTTATCCTTTTGCGCCCCAAAGTGGACGAAAGCGTAAAGAAGAAAGTTGTAGATTACGCCAAGGAAAACCTATTGGGGGTCAATTATTCTTTATATACGGGTTATTTTTCTCCGAAATACGAAACGAAGCAAACGACGTCCAACTGCGGACATATCGTATGGCGGGCGTATAAAGAATACGGCGTGGATATAGATTCCAACGGCGGAAGAATGGTTTTTCCTAAGGATATTTTTCATTCGGAATATATGCAAGTCGTGCAGGTTTTCGGCTTGGATTTGGATAAATTATGGGAATAAATTATACGAAAGAAAACAAAAAATACGCCCTTGTAACGGGTGCGACTGGGGGCTTGGGGCAAGCGTTTTGTCAAGCCCTTGCAAAGCGCGGATATTCGCTTCTTCTCACGGGTAGAAGCCAAGATAAACTGTCGGCGCTGGAAAAAACGCTCCGCCTTGACTACACGGAAATAGACATGCGTTCGTACGCCGCGGATTTGTCTGATTTGAAAAGCAGACAAGCTTTGTTTGCCGCCATACAAAACGACGGGATACAGCTTTCCTTTCTTGCCAACGTGGCGGGCGCGGACGTGCAAAAGGCTTTGTCCGAATACACGCAGGAAAAGATTGCTTTTCAATGCCGCGTCAATTTAGAAGCGGCAATTTCGCTTTGTAGATTTGCCGTGGGAAACAAAGCCGAAAGCTTACAAATTGCCAACGTTTCCAGCGTGTCGGGGATTTACCCGATGCCATATTTCGCTATTTACAGCGCAACCAAGGCCGCGCTTACGTCTTTTTCGCTTTCTTTAAGAGAAGAAATGAAGGGGAAAGGGGTGAAGGTAACGGCGATTTTACCGGGCGCAATGCCCACCCGCGACGACATCAAAGAACAAATCAAAGACCAGGGGCTTTGGGGGAAAATGGCGGCGAAAACGCCTATTTCCGTTGCGGAAGCTTCGATAAAAGCCGTCCAAAAAAACAAACGCAAATGCATCGTTGGATTTTGGAATAAAATGATGCGCGTTGGAACTTGGTGGATTCCTACTTCCCTGCGCTTAAAATTTATTGCAAAGCGTTGGAGTAAAATCTCCAAAGACGCATTTTAAAGGAATAAAGCGTTTCTAATTTTCAAAAAGGAACGCTTTTTTTATGTAAACAGGCATAAAAATTCTATAAAATAGGGAAAAAATAAGACAATCGATGATTTTGCCTTTGCAAATCCTTGACAAAGCTTTGTGTTTTGTTATATAATCGATTTATTAAATTAAAACACGGTCTATTATCGAAAAAACTAAAAATAAGGAGAGTTTGCTATGATAGAGTTAAATCCTATGAGTAATTTGTTGGAGTTGGATCAATACACGTACGAGCTGCAAGACGTGCCCGAAGCGCAATTATTCCGCGACGTTTATCCGTACGACGAAATTCCAAAAACGCCCTTCAACCACCGCAGAGTGCCTATGAATATGCCCAGGGATATTTGGATTACGGACACGACGTTCCGTGACGGACAGCAATCTCGCGCGCCGTACACGGCAAAACAAATCGTCGATATTTATAAAATGATTTCTCGTTTAGGCGGCGAAAAGGGGATTATCCGCCAAAGCGAATTTTTTGTATACACGAAAAAGGACAGGGAAGCGATAGAAGAATGCATGGCTTTGGGGTATAAATTCCCCGAAATTACCACGTGGATACGCGCGAAGAAGGAAGACTTTGCGATGGTGCGCGACATCGGTATCAAAGAAACGGGTATTTTGGTCAGCTGTTCTGATTATCATATCTTTAAAAAGTTGAATATGACGAGAAGACAGGCGTTCGAGTATTATCTTGGCGTAGTAAGACAAGCCTTTGAAGCGGGAATTTCCCCCCGCTGTCATTTGGAAGACTTAACGCGCGCGGATTTCTATGGCTTTGTCGTTCCGTTTGTAAACGAACTTGTAAACCTTTCGAGAGAAACGGGGATTCCCGTAAAAATCCGTATGTGCGATACGATGGGTTACGGCGTTCCGTTTGCGGGCGCAGCGCCTCCCAGAAGCGTTCCCGGGCTTGTTTACGGCTTGCACCATTATTCGGACGTAACGTCGGAGATGCTTGAATGGCACGGCCACAACGATTTTTATATGGGCGTAGCAAACGCAGTCAGCGCTTGGCTTTTCGGCGCGAGCGGCGTAAACTGTTCGTTGCTGGGTATCGGCGAAAGAACGGGTAACGTGCCTACCGAAGCGATGGTTATGCAGTACGCATCCTTGCGCGGTACGTTGGACGGAATGGATACGACGGCGATTACGGACATTGCCGAATACTTCCATAAAGAGCTCGGCTACGATATTCCGCCGATGACGCCGTTTGTTGGGAGCGCGTTTAATTTAACGAGAGCGGGAATCCACGCCGATGGTATGATGAAGGACGCGGAAATTTATAATATTTTCGACACGGAAAAAATCTTAAATAGACCTGCGGAAGTTTCTATTTCCAACACTTCGGGGCTTGCGGGGATTGCGTACTGGGTGAATAAACACTTCAAGCTTGCGAAAGACAAGCAGGTGAATAAGCAAGACTGGATTGTGCAAGCGATGAAAGAAGAAATCGACGAATTATACGCGGACGGTAGAACGACGGTTATGGGGGAAAAGGAGTTGGAAGCTCTTTTCCGTAAACATTGTAAAGACGAACGCTGTTCGCTGTACGGACTGGATTTTTAAGTCGCAAGAAGGAGATAATTATGGGCTATACGATAGCGCAAAAAATTATAAAAGAACATCTTGTTTGCGGAGAGATGCGCGTAGGCGAAGAAATCGGTTTAAAAATCGACCAAACGCTTACGCAGGACGCAACGGGTACGATGGCGTATTTACAATTTGAAGCGATGGGTATCGATCGTGTAAAAACCGAGCTTTCGGTTGCTTACATAGACCATAACACCCTGCAAGCGGGTTTTGAAAACGCCGACGACCATCGTTATATCCAAACGGTGACGAAAAAGCACGGTATTCGGTTTTCCCGTCCTGGGAACGGTATATGTCACCAAGTACATTTAGAGCGTTTTTCAAAGCCTGGAAAAACGCTTATCGGCTCGGATAGTCACACGCCTACGGCGGGCGGGATAGGTATGCTCGGTATGGGCGCGGGCGGTTTGGACGTAGCGGTTGCGATGGGCGGCGGTACGTATTATATCGCTATGCCCAAAATGATAAAAATCAATCTCGTGGGGCAGCTTCCCGATTACGTGGGTGCAAAGGACGTCATTTTGCAGGTTTTGCGTATGCTCAGCGTAAAAGGCGGCGTCGGCGCGATTATCGAATATGGCGGCGACGGGGTAAAAACCTTGTCCGTCCCCCAACGCGCTACCATTACGAATATGGGCGCGGAGCTTGGCGCGACGACTTCTATTTTCCCGTCCGATGAAATAACGAAAGCGTTTTTAAAGGCGCAAGGCAGGGAAGAAGATTACGTAGCCCTTTCTTCGGACGCCGACGCGGTATACGACGCGGAATATACGGTGGATTTAAGCGCATTACAGCCGTTGGCGGCTTGTCCGCACAGCCCTGACAACGTAAAGGCTGTGTCCGAACTTTCGGGTATGAAAATCAATCAGGTTTGTATCGGTTCTTGCACCAACTCGTCCTTGTCCGATATGTTGATGGTGGCGGCTATGTTAAAGGGCAAAACGGTGCATCCAAACGTAAGCCTTTCCATTTCCCCCGGTTCAAAGCAGGTATATACTATGCTTGCGGAATGCGGTGCGCTTGCCGATTTAATCAACGCGGGCGCAAGAATTTTAGAGTGCGCCTGCGGACCTTGTATCGGTATGGGTTTTTCTCCGCAATCGGCAGGGGTGAGCTTGCGTACCTTTAATAGAAATTTCCTTGCGCGTAGCGGAACTGCGGACGCACAGGTGTATTTGGTTTCGCCCGAAACGGCGGCGGCTTCTGCGATTGCGGGCGTGTTTACGGACCCGACTACGTTAGGGGTTGCGCCCATAGTGGAAATGCCCGAAAGCTTTAAAATCAACGACAACTTAATTGAATTGCCCGTCGCGGCGGACAAAATGGACAAAGTGACGGTGGAACGCGGGCCGAATATAAAGCCTATTCCCGTAGGCAAAGCGCCTGATAAGGATTTGTCCTGCGAACTGATTTTAAAGGTAGGCGACGATATCACCACCGACCACATTATGCCCGCAGGGACAAAGGTGTTGCCGTATCGTTCTAACGTACCAAAGCTTTCGGAATTTTGCTTTACCGTATGCGATAAGGCCTTTCCCGAACGCGCGAAAGCCAAGGGCGGCGGCGTAATTTTGGGCGGTGTCAATTACGGACAGGGCTCTTCTCGCGAACACGCGGTGCTCGTGCCTTTGTATTTGGGTATCAAGGCGGTTATCGCTAAAAGCTTCGCGCGTATTCACGTAGCAAATCTTATTAATTTCGGTATTGTGCCTATGACCTTGCAAAATGCGGGCGACTACGATAAGTTTTACGAAGGCGACCAAGTCGAAATTAAGGATTTTGCGGCGGCGGTTGCGGGAGAAAACGAAGCTACGCTTATCAATAAAACGACGGGCGCAACGGCAAAATTACAGCTTTCTTTGTCGTCGCGGCAAAGAGAAATGTTGCTTGCGGGCGGCTGTTTAAACTATACGAAAAATCAAAAATAACGGAGAAGAAAATGGAAAAGGAAGAATACAAAGCGCAGTTGGATATTGCGTGCGAAAAGTTTAGAAAACTGATGGCAGCCCAGCTTCAACGCGTAGAAGATATGAAGCAGCAAGGGGATTTCGTGGATTACAGCGCGCTTGACTGTATCAAAATCGGCGTATGCGGCGGCGACGGAATTGGACCTATTATTTCCGCGCAAGCAAGACGAGTGCTTGAATTTATCTTGGCGGACAAAGTGAAATCTGGGAAGATAGAATTTAAAGATATTGAAGGGTTGACGATTGAAAACAGAATCGCCAAGGGTAAAGCCATTCCCGACGACGTAATGGCGGAATTGAAGTCTTGCCATATCATTTTAAAAGGCCCTACGACGACTCCGCAAAAGGGTAGCGGTATGCCAAATATCGAATCGGCAAACGTAGCGATGCGCAAAGCGTTGGATTTGTTTGCGAATTTTCGCCCCGTAAAAGTCCCCGAAGAAGGTATCAACTGGACCATATTCCGCGAAAATACGGAAGGCGGCTATGCAATCGGCTCGTCAGGGTTCAATATCACGGAAGATTTGGCGGTGGACTTTACGGTTACTACCAAGCAGGGTTCGGATAGAATCGCGCGTTTGGCGTATGATTACGCGTGTAAAAACGGTTTTAATAGGGTATCCCTTGTTACAAAAGCCAACGTTATCAAGACGACGGACGGAAATTTTTTGGAAGACTGCCATAAGGTAGGGGATTTATATCCCGATATTGTCACGGACGAGTGGTACGCGGATATTATGACGGCGAAGCTTGTGGATAAAAAGCGCCGTCGTGATTTTCAGGTGTTGTTGTTGCCCAACCTTTACGGGGATATTATATCCGACGAAGCGGCGGAGTTCCAAGGCGGCGTCGGCACGGCGGGTTGCGCGAATATCGGTAAAAAATACGCTATGTTCGAAGCGATTCACGGCAGCGCGCCCCGTATGATTACGGAAGGTCGCGGACAGTACGCCGACCCTTGTTCGATGCTCCGCGCGTGCGTGATGCTCCTTTCTCATATCGGTATGCAAAGGGAAGCGGACAAGTTAGAACGCGCGTTGGATATTTGTTCTTTCGAAGAAAAGAAGTATGTGATTACGGGTAGAGATACGGGCGCGACCTGCGGGCAGTTTGGCGATTATGTAATGGAAACTTTGCAAAAATTATAAGAAGAAAAAACTCTCGCGACGCCGAGAGTTTTTTTTGTTTCAATATTGACAAGCCTATAAATTTGTGGTATAATCCATATGATATAATGTAAAAAAGGAAGTATGTTATGAAATATACTGTTCAGTCAACGAGATACACGTTGAAAAATTTAATATTTTTGCTTCCTTTCGCGATTCTTCCCGCTTTATTTTTGTCTATTTCGACAGACGAAGCGGCGATTTTTGCCGTATTAAAATCGGTGTATAGGGGAACGTTAAGCGAATGGACGTTTGCCGATTTGTTTAACTCCGTATCCGTTTTTAATTTCGGGTCTTGGCAAGGGGTAGTATTTGGCTTTTTCGGTTACGTTATCATCGTACCGTGCGTAGCCTTGATGATGGCAATTTTAGAAAAGCACTTCCGTATAGGCAAAAAAACGTTTAACGGCATTTTTGGGAAATTGAACGACAATTTCCTTTCCACGGCTTGGTACGCGCTCTTGCTTGCGGGAATATACGAATTATGGTCGCTGCTTTGCGCTGCGTTTTTGTTCTTCGTTTCCAGGATTCCCGTTGCAGCGGTGGCGTACGTTTTCGTTTGCCTTGTATATGTGGCTATGCACATTTTGCTGTTTGCGGCGATCAGCACCATCTATTTATGGTTGCCCTGTATGCAAATTACGGGATTTAGAGCATTTGAAGCGTTGCATTATTCCTATCATCTCATCACTCCCGTAAAGTGGAGAATTTTGGGCGGACAAATGTTCGCTTTGCTCTCCGTGGAATTTTTGATAGGCGTGTGCGTAGCGTTTATCCATTCACGGCTTACATTTTTAATTTGGACGACGCTTTTGTATTCGTTTATCATTATGATATATTGCGTGCGTATGCAAATGGCGTATTTTGACCGCGATAACATCGAACGCGCGGATTTGACGAAATATTATCAAAAATAACCTTGGAGAATAGATATGCGATTTCTAAACAGTATTCGCTTGATGATAGAAAATTTTAAATATGCGTATAGAATGCTATTATATAAATGCATTATTATCATTGTAGCGGCAGCGCTTTGTTGCGCGTTCGTATTACCCGAAATGGCAAAGTTTTGGAATAGTGAGCAAATGCAAATGCTTGTATCCAGCGTTAAAACCTTTTTAAAATGCTTTGTTGCCTTAGACGCCGCGGGCTTGGAAGCGGCCAAGGACGGACTGTTAGGGGAAAACGGCGCGTTTGCCAGCTTTTTGCAAATGCTTGCGGGGAAGCGAACGGAATTGCTTTTAACAACGATAGGGGTCGTACTCGTGTATATCGTCAAGCGCATTGCGGATACGGTATGCCACTTTACGACAGGTTCGCTTTTAAACGATAAAATGTCGACGTATGCGGATATGTCCTTTTCCACAAATGCCGTTTCCAACTTAGGAAAAGCACTTGTATATGCGCTCGTCTACGTTCCGCTTGTGTTTATTTACGACGTAGCGGTGTTATTCCTTTGTTGGGTGTTGCTGTCTTCGCTTTCAATATGGTTTGGCGGGATATTGTGCGTAACTTTAATGGTATTTTTCCAAGCGATAAAGTTGACGTTTACCGTTTATTGGATGCCTGCTATGACGGACGGAGCAAGCCTGCGCCGAGCGATGAAATCGCAAGGCAAAGCAGCTCGCGCGCAGGGCTGGAAAGTGTTTGGCATTTATTTTGCCAGCGTCTATTTCGTAATTATTATCAACGTCGTTGCGTTGGCTTGCACGTTTGGCAGTGCGTTGATTATCACCCTTCCCGCGTCGTATTTCTTCTTTATTTGCGAACAGTACGTTTGCTATTATACGATAAAGGGAAAAAAGTATTTCATTTCCTATGATAGAATAGCCACAAGCCCCGACAAGGGCGACGTGGAACATTTCTTCGATTACGTGCAAAGGGACGAAGCGCAGCAGCTTCGCATTGAAGAAACGGCTTTCGCGGCCGCTAAACCCGAAGAAAAAGAAAAAACGGAATAATATAAAAAAGCATACATATTATAAACAACGGTAAGGAGAATAAATTTATGGATTATTTGGCGAATTATAACACATGGTTAAACGATCCCCGTTTAAACGCGGAAGGCAAAAGCGAATTGCAAAGTATTGCGGGCAACGAAAAGGAAATTGAATACCGTTTCGGCGGCGAAATGGAATTTGGTACGGCAGGTATGCGCGGCGTAATCGGCTACGGTATCAATGAAATGAATATCTACACCGTAATGCGCGCTACGCAAGGGTTTGCGGAATGGGTAAAGAGCCTTGGCGAAGCGGAAATGCAACGCGGTGTGGTAATCTCCTACGATACGAGAAGAAAATCGGCTGAATTTGCAAAAGCTTCGGCAGGCGTTTTGGCGAAAAACGGCATAAAGGCTTATCTTTTCGACGACGTACATCCCGTTCCTATGCTTTCTTATGCCGTGCGCTATTTAGGCACGATTGCAGGTATTATGATCACCGCCAGCCATAATCCAAAAGAATATAACGGATACAAAGTATACGGGGAAGACGGCGCGCAAATGTCCCCCGAAGACACCGCAAAGGTTGTTTCGTATATTGACGAAATTAAAGATTATCTTTCCGTAGAAGGGGACGAAAACAGTCCGTTGATTGTTCCCGTTCCCGCAAAACTTGACGAAGACTATATCGCGGAGCTTGCAAAACTTACCCTTTCCAAAGAAGCGGTGGAAAAATGCGGCGCGAATTTGAAACTCGTTTATACGCCCGTTCACGGCAGCGGTTACGTACCTGTGACGACAATTTTGAAAAAATTAGGCATCAACGCTACGATTGTAGAAGAACAAACGACGAAAGACACCGAGTTTTCGACGGTAAAAGTACCCAATCCCGAATTTAAAGAAACCCTTTCTATGGGGATTGCGCTTGCAAATAAAATCAACGCGGACGTAGTATTCGGTACGGACCCCGACTCGGATAGACTTGGCGTTGCGCTGAAAAATAAGGAAGGGGAATTTGTAGCGCTTTCGGGCAACCAAGTGGGCATCTTGCTCTTGGACTATATTTTGACAAGACTTGCCGAAGACAACAAAATGCCTTCTAATGCAGCCGTTGTAAAATCTTTCGTAACGACGGGTATGGCAAAAGCGCTTTGCGACGATTACGGCGTAGCATTGTACGAAACCCCCGTTGGCTTTAAATTCATCGGTGAAAAAATCAAACAATGGGAAAAAGACGGCAAGCATACCTACGTATTCGGCTTTGAAGAATCCTGCGGCTATCTTCGCGGTACGCACGCAAGAGATAAGGACGCAGTCGTGGCGTCTATGCTTTGCGCGGAAATGGTTTGCTATTATGCGTACGTTGGCAAATCGGTATTCGATAGATTGCAGGAAATTTATGCAAAATACGGCTACGTACTCGATAAAAACGTTTCCATTCAGTATTCGGGCTTGAATGCAATGAAGGAAATGAACGCCGTTGTAGATGCGTTAAAGACCTTGAAAGTAGACGAATTTGCAGGCGTGAAAGTGGAAGCGGTGCGCGATTACAGCAAAGCAAAACGCACGGCTGCGGACGGCAACGTTTCGGATATGGATATTCCGAAATGTAATTGCGTATATTACGAACTGGAAGGCGGTTCTTTCGTTTGCGTTCGTCCCAGCGGCACAGAACCGAAATTGAAGATTTACTATTCGTTGAAAGCCAAAGACGAAGCGGCGGCAAATGCAAAACTTGCCGAAATCCAAGCGGCTGTTGGCGCGCTTTTGGAAAAAGCGAAAAATTAAAGATAAAAACGCTCTGATTTTCAGGGCGTTTTTTTAATAAAATTTCACCGCAAAATCTTGCGAAAGAATACCATAAAAAAGTGAAAGAATTTCTATTGAAATTTTATAAGAAATCGCTATAATTAAAATTGGAATAATTTATAAAATATAGGAGAATTTACATTATGAAATTGCCCGTTTTGGATAAGAATTTTTATCCCATGATTAAAGCCCTTAACGACTTTGACGCAATCGTTAAAAAGAACGGTAACGCCGTAAAGGTGACCCTTGTTGTAGAACGCAGCGGCGGTTATAATTACGTATATTCTTACGACGCGTTGCCCGACGGTGTAAACGACGCGCTGAATTTCCGCGTTGCAGAACGTATTTCGAAAACGATTTTGTGGGTTGTCGGCGGCTTTAAAATTTACGTTGCAGGTAGCAAATCCGTATACGAATATTTAAAACAAGCGTATACGCTCGACGGTATTCGCGCGTTCGACGTAGATTTCATGAGCGGCGTATATGAAAAGCCTTTTGAAGTCGTATGGCTTGAAGAAAATGAAATTCCCGAACAAAAGAACGCTTCTATGCGCGTTGGCGGCTATCTTGACGGATGCCGTATCGGCTTTGATGCAGGCGGTTCGGATAGAAAGGTGAGCGCGGTTATCAACGGCGAAGTCGTTTACAGCGAAGAAGTGGTTTGGAATCCGAAGATCACGGAAGACCCCACCTATCATTACAACGAAATTTTGACGGCGATGAAGACGGCGGCTTCTAAAATGCCTACCGTTGACGCAATCGGCGTTTCTTCCGCAGGCGTTTACGTAGACAATAAAATTATGGTCGCTTCCTTGTTTATAAAGGTGGACAAGTCCAAGCACCGCGATTAACTTAAAAATATTTACAATTAAGTAGCCAAGGATATGAGCAAAGAATACGGCAAAGAAATTCCTTTGGAAGTAGCAAACGACGGCGACGTAACGGCTTTGGCTGGCGCTATCGATTTGGACGACAACGGCGTTTTGGGTATTGCTATGGGTACGAGTGAAGCGGTTGGTTATATCAACACGCAAGGCGGTATCAACGGCTGGCTTTCCGAGCTTGCGTTTGCGCCCGTTGACTTCAACGAAGGTGCTATGCAGGACGAATGGAGCGGCGACTTTGGCGTTGGTTGTAAATATTTTTCGCAAGACGCGGTTATCAAGCTCGCGGAATACGGCGGCTTTACCTTTGAAGAAGGCTTGACGCCTGCGCAAAAGCTGAAAGTTATCCAAGCCCTTATGGCGAAAGACGACAAGCTTGCTACGCAAATTTACGAAGATATCGGCGTATATCTCGCGCATACCATTCCTTTCTACGCGAAGTTCTACGACATTAAGCATATGCTTTTGCTTGGCCGTGTTATGGGTGGCAAAGGCGGAGATATTATCCTTGCAACCTGTAAAAAGGTGCTCGCGGAAGAATATCCCGAATTTGCCGGTTTGGATATCGGTTTGCCCGACGAAAACAGCCGTCGCGTAGGACAAAGCATCGCAGCGGCTTCTCTTCCCGCAACGAAATAACCCTTTAATTAGGAGAACTTACAAATGAAATGTTTTAAAAACGTCCTTGTATACGTGGACGGTGAAGGTTTAAAAAAATGCACCGTTTCTTTCGATGAAAAAATCGAAAAAATTGCTAAAAAAGAAATTAAGAAAGCCGAAGAAATCACGCTTCCCGCGGGTGCAATCGTATTGCCGGGCTTTGTAGACCAACATATCCACGGCGCAGGCGGTTCGGACGGTATGGACGGTACGCTTGAAGATATCGCAACCATAGCCAACACCGTTGCGGCGGAAGGTACGACGTCGTTCCTTGTTACGACGATGACCCAAAGTCCTGAAAATATCACCAAGGCTTTGTCGGCGGTAAAAGAATATAAAGCGGCGAATAAAGAAGACGGCGCGCGCGTTGTCGGCGTGCATCTCGAAGGCCCGTTTATCGCGGCTGCGCATAAAGGCGCGCAACCTTTGGAATATGTAAAAGCCCCCGATATAAAAGCTTTTGACGAATACAACGAAGCGAGCGGGAATTCCATTCGTATCGTTACGCTTGCTCCCGAAGTGGAAGGCGCGGAAGAATTTATTAAGCACTTGGTATCTAAAAACGTAGTGGTTTCCATCGGACATACGGGCGCAAAGTATCCCGATATTGAAAAGGCGGTGGGAAACGGCGCTTCGAACGTAACGCATACCTACAACGCGCAAACGGCTTTGCATCACCGTGAAATCGGCACGGTGGGCAGCGCTATGCTTTTGGACGAACTCAACTGCGAATTGATTGCAGACACCATTCACGTATCTGTTCCCGCGATGCGTTTGCTTGTAAAGAATAAGCCGTTGAACAGACTTTCCTTGATTACCGACGCGATGCGCGCAAAGGGTATTCCCGACGGAATAAGCGAACTTGGCGGGCAAACCGTTTACGTGAAAAACGGCGAAGCGCGCTTGGAAGACGGCACGCTTGCGGGCAGCGTTTTGCGTA
>JBGVRC010000042.1:0-34603 GCA_045128055.1 Candidatus Scatosoma sp.
GTTTTTCCACTTACACCGTTCACCAAAATCTTATTTTGGAAGTGGTTAGTCATAAACTCGGAAGATTGATAGCTGTCAAGATTCGCTTCTTTTTGCGTACCGTCGCCCACATAGTCGTCGCCCTTCAAGGAAACGCCAACGTAACCGCAAGTACCGTCGTGACCTTGCACATATTTTACACTCTCTACTTCCGTTTTACCGTACGCCATAATACCATACGCTACGCTCGAATCCATCGTAACAAAATCGCAACCCGCGCGATATACCGTTGCCGTCGTATCGCCCTGTAAGTACGCGTCGCTGGGGATAAGCGCGCCTTCCAAAATGGTAACTGGCGAATTAGCACCCACGCCTGCCGCCGTTGCCCCCGTCATATTGCTCATTGAAAGGGGAATCATCAACGTATAATCGGGCTCGCTACTGTTCAACCAGTAATAATTGCCGTAACAACTCGTACAACCCCACTCTCTCAACGTTTTTCCGCCAAGTTGAATATGGTCGAAGAAGCCCAAATTATTCAACAAGGTCGGCAAATCGCCCGTACCTGCGTAGTTTTTTTTCGCTTCTGCCGTCCAATCGGCTTCGCCGAGCGTAAGGCGGATTTCAAAATTGCCGTTTCCGTACCAACCCGCCACTCTGCCGAGCATCGCAATATCTTTGGTCGTGTACGTCGTTTCCGCTTCCGCCGTCTGCACTTTGGCGTCCGTTGTAGGCATTGCAAACACAATACCCAATACCAACGCCAACGTCAGCGCGAAGCTAAATAACCAAGCCGTAATTTTTTTCAAGCTTCTTGTCATTTTCTTGCCCCCCTTAATCAAAAATATCTTCTTCCGCGTCGTCTCCAACGCTGAACGTGTTGGAACAGCGCACCACGTCTTCGCTGATGCGCACAATTTCTACGATTAACTCTTTATATTGTTTCATGTAAGCCCCCTACGCCGTACAAAATCGACGGCTTATGCAATTACGATTTTATTATAACATAATAAAATCCTTTTTTAAATACTAATTTTTGCGTTCACTCTCGCAATTTTTAACTTAATTGTATAAATTTGCTTGTTTTTTGCTGCATTTCAGCCCTAAAAACGGCTACGTCCGCAACGCGCTACGTTTTTGCGAACAAAAAAACAGAACAAGACCGCAAGGACGTCCCCTTTCGAAATCTTGTTCTGTTTGCTTTTATGCTATGTCTTCGTAGTGATTAACCGAAAATATCGTCCCCTACGTCGTCTTTTTGATTATCCGACAACGTTACGATGTCCGCCCCGAAAAGGATCAACTGTATTTCTAATTCTTGATATTCTTTTTTCATAATTGCTCCTTCTTATGCGAGATAGTTTTGTTTGTTTGCGTAGACGTAAGCCGCCGCGTAGCCTTCTTGTACGCTTGCCACCGTCGAAACAGCATTTACGTTGCTGGTCGTGACTCCGCTTATATATGCTTCCACAACCGCTTTTTTCGTGTCGCTAATCTTGCTATATTCCGCTTCGTCTTCCTTAAACTTTTGCGCTACGGTACGAACCGAACGAACGTTGTCTTCCACGCTGAATGGCGTATAAATCGTCTTTTGCGAACCGTTTGCGTACGTAACAATCATATACCCGCGGCCTGCGAAATCTCTATGGTAGTTTGTGGTGTAAAGCTTTCTCATCGCGCCGTAATATACGGTGTACGCGCCGATTTCTTCTCTATATTCCGTGTTAGGAATTTGCAATACCGTAGAGCCCGCTGTAAAGTCTTCCAAGTTTGGTGCTTGACCTGCGCTCAAATAATCGTTGGGCATAATCAACGTACCGTAAGAAACCGTAAGACCATAGCCAGCCAAAGCGTTGAGCTGTTGGGTGTTAATCATCGAAGTGAAACGGATACCCGAATCGTCCGCTGTGTTGGAAAGACGAATCGCCGCGCCTTCTTTCAACACAAAGTCGAGCGCAAGCTTCGTGAACGCAAGGCTTTCTTCGCCGATAGTAATCGTTTCGCCCGCTTGATATACGGTATTGCCTACCAACCAACCGATAAACGTGCTTTCGGAAGTGTTTTCGGTGGAAAGCTGATATTCGCTACCTTTTTCAACAAATTCGGGGCTGCCGACGTCGTAGGAAACGGAAACGTGATCGGGATCGGATAAGGTTGCGTTTGTCGCAGCTTCTACGTAAACGCTTACGCGGTTTGTATCCGTAGCCGAAGCTGCGATTTTCGTGCCGACCAAAACGCCGTCTACCTTAATATACGTCCAAACGTCCGCGCTATTTTTTACGTTAATCGCGCCGATTTCAATAAGATAATTCGTATTGTCGGAAAATGTATATGCTTTGTATACTTTGCCATCGACTACGTATCCAATACCGCCCCAAATAATAGAAACGTAAATATCGCTATTCCAAGCGTCCGTACCGCGCAAACGAATGGCAATGACGTCGCCTGCCGTATTCGTCGAAGAATAGTTGAAGCGGAATTTAATCGAACCCGTCGTGTTTTCCGCGCTCTTTTCGTAAGCCGTTCCAGTAAGGTCAAGGTGTGTCGTGTCTATAAACGTTTTGTTTAAGCCCCAGCCCAAATCTACGCCCGTAACCGTGTCAAATGCCACAAGGTCTTCGTCGTTATAGGACAGAACGGCTGCCCATCTGCTTCCGTCGTAGGTAAACGTGCTTTCTACAATCTCGTATTTGGTGAACAAGTCTTTACAAACAAACGTACCGCTTAAAGAAACCACGTCGCCCGCCGAAACAGCGTCAAAGCGCAACCACAAGCCGTCACCTGTACTCTTCATTTCGTAAATGGGTTTAGAAACGCCGTTTACCGTCAAGCCGTCGCCCTTTCTCAACGTAAATAATTTATCCCACGTTTGAACGGGCAAACCGTCGCTGCCGTTGATTTTAAGGTATACTTGCGCATTTTTTGCGCCTGCATTCGTACTAGGCGAAGTAGGCTGCAAATACGAAATCGTATGTGTTGCCGTATATACTACGTCATTATTCCATTTCGAACCGTCCCAATCAAAATAGCTTTCCTTAATAATGTATCTTACGCCTTGCGATTCGCAAACGAACGTACCGCTGATGGAGATTACGTCACCTTTGGATACGCCGTCAAATGCCCAATAGAAGCCGTCGCCCGTACTCTTGATGACGCTCGGCGTTGTTTGTACGTCGTTGATTTTAAACCCTTCGCCGCTTTCATACGTAAAAACATCCGCATCAGCCCAGCTCAATACAGGCAAGGCTTCGCCGTCTGCTCTTTGTAAGTACAATACGCTGTTATCTCCGCTTGCGCCGCCAACCGAGCTGTTTCCGTGCAATACAAGCGCGCCTATGTTATACGTTGCGTTAGGATCCACTGTCCACAACATACCGTTCCACTTCAACGCTTGCGTTTGGGGGAATACGATTTCCGCAGTTACGCCGTCTACTTCGCAAATAAACATACCTTGCACCGTCAATACGTCGCCGCTATTCACGGGCATATTTTGTACATCCACGTATAATTGCGAGCCAATGGGTTTGATATACGCGCCGCTTACCGCTTCGCCGTTTAACATAAACCCGTCGCCGCTTTCAAGCGTAAAGGTGTTGTCCCAACTCGTAACGCCTACGCCGTGGGGCGCGTTGATGAAGAAACCTTTTCTGTTGTTGTCGTTGTTGGCTACTTCGATGGAGTCAATTTCCGTCTTGATATAGGCTTCGCCTGCCTCCCAAGACGAACCGTTCCATTTGAAATAACCTTCTTTGATTACGTATCTTGCTTCTTGCGATTCGCAAACAAACGTACCGCCGATAGAGATAATATCGCCTTCGCTGACGCTGTCAAATTCCAAAAATACGTTGCCGCCTACGCTCTTCATCGTATAGCTGATTACGCTACCGTTTTTCTTAACGTTTGCGCCGCTTTCATAGGTGAATGCGACGGAAGAAGAATTTACGGGAATCCAACCTGCGTCCGCTCTTGTCAAATAAAGATTGCTTGCCTTTGTCGTTGCCGAGCCTGCTTCTTTGCTTTCGTTCGCTACCACCAACTCGTCAAGGTCGTAGGTGGTGTGGCTGATATGTTCCCAAGTAGAACCGTTGTAACGCAATGCTTGCGTAGGCGCGAAAAGTATTTTATATCCATTGTCGTGTTGGTACAAGCCGTTGATTGTCAACACGTCGCCTGCATTGGCGGACTTAACCAAATCTACGTATACGGTATCATAATAGAATTTTATAACGCCTTCCGCAAGTGCCTTACCATTCAATTTCAAACCGTGCCCGCTTACAATAGACGTAGCAGCCCAGTCGGAGATACCCGTATCCGACTTAATGGGAATATAGAAGCCCGACGCGCTTTGTGCCATCGTGTTGGAAGCAACTGCTTTATCGATAATTGCCGCATAACCAGTGAGCGTTCTCCAAGAAGAACCTTCCCACATGAAGTAGCTGTCCGAAATTGCGTAATAGGTATTATCAGAGTCCTTGAAAAGTCCGCAAATAAATACTACGTCTGCAACCGCGTCTTCCATGCTTGCCGTCAAAGCGACGCCGCTTGCCGTTGTTACCGCAGATTGAAGGCGGGCGTTTGCATTTTCACCGTTTACGGTAATGCCGCCTTTTACAAGGCTCAAAGTTTTACCAGCCGTGATGTTTTCACCGCTTGTCAAAGTAAGGGTGTCCGCGTCACCGCTTGCCATCACCGAACCCAACGCCACTGCGGTGCAGGTTCCCCAAGACGAACCGTTGTAACGCAACGCGCTGTTGGTGAAAACGAACGTTTTCCCCGTGGTTTGGTTGGAGTACGTACCGTCGAGAATTACTACGTCGCCTTCCGTTGCCGTTACGCCTAAGCCAACGAAGAAAGAACCTGGTTGTTTAATATCCGTCGTGGTAAGCACTTCACCGTTAAGCGTTAAACCCGTGCCGCTACCTGGTTGGAACGTATAGATGCTACCCCAGTCTTCTTCCGCGCCCCAAGTCGTACCGTCGCCTTCGAAAGCCGTAATGTAAAGCGCAGTTGCCGAACTGCTGTTTTCCGCTTTGATTGCGCCGACTTCGTACGTCGTTGCTGCGCTTGCCGTTATGCTTGCTTCTTGCAAGGTGTTCAGCGTTGCAACGCCAACACCGCCGCCAAGGCCAAGCGCGACAAACAAGCCACATGCCCATAAACTCCATTTTTTTAACGTCTTTTTCATAAATTTACCTCTTTGGAAGTGAAATTGATTCTTCTAATTTTATTGCTGATAAAGATTTTTTTGTAGGTTGTGGATACAACCTACAAAGGGGCGCGCCCCTTGCCTATATTTCAAAAACCGTTCTCTTTGAATTCTTTGAAATTTTGCGTGCATATTATATAATGTATATATATTGCCATTATTATAGTACGCCGTTTGCTTTTTTGCAATCGTTTTTAAGTCATTTTTCAAGTTTTTTGTCTTTTTTATAAATAAAATTTTACCTTATTTCCCATAATTGCGAACGCTTGTCAAAAAGCGAACGCTTTTGTTAGAAATGCACATTTTATTACCGTTTTTAGGCGAGTTTAAAAAACCGAGCAAAATTGCTCGGTTTTTGACTGATTTTTGATAGGTTTATTTATTGAAATTGTCTTTCAAGGAAACGATTTCGGATAAAACGAGCTTGCCCGCTTCGTCCACGCATTTCTTGTAATAGCCTACGCGCATAAGCTGGAAGGCTTTGCCGTCTGCGCTTTCCGCAAGATAGGGTTCCGCTTTGCCGTAGAAGATGTGTTCGCTGTCCAAATTCATTCTTTCGCCGAAGTCTTGGCCTGCGTATTCCGCGTCCTTCAAAAGCACGCCGTATTTTCTAATTTCCGCGTCCACGCCCGTTTTGCCGTCTACCCATTGGATCGTGCCTTTTACTTTGATACCGCTGGTGTCGTTGGACGAACGGCTTTCGGGAATATACGAGCATTTCAGCTCGGTTACGTTACCCGCTTCGTCGCAAATCACTTCGTCACAATGGATAATGTACGCGTTTTTCAAACGAACGTAGCCGTCGGGCTTCAATCTTTGATATTTAGGGGGCGGAACTTGGGCAAAGTCGGCTCTATCAATGTAAATTTCCGACGAGAACGCGATTTTTCTTGTGCCAAGCTCGGGTTTTAAAGGATGAAGCTGGGTTTCCAGCTCTTCTTCGCCTTGGTAGTTGGTAATCGTCACCTTTAAGGGGTCGAGCACCGCCATAGCGCGCTCTGCATTTTCGTTGAGATTGTCGCGAATACAAGCTTCCAAATAGGAAAGCTGGCATTCGGAATTCGCCTTTACAATACCGATTTTGGTACAGAAATCAAGCAAAGCAGCGGGGGGTACACCGCGGTTGCGAAGCCCTGCCACCGTGGGCATTCTGGGGTCGTCCCAACCATGTACGTGGCCTTCTTCCACAAGCTTTTTAAGATATCTTTTCGACATAACCGTATTCGTCACCGCAAGGCGGGCAAATTCGATTTGGCGGGGCTTGGGCGCAAAGCCAAGGTTGATACCCACCCAGTCGTATAAGGGTCTGTGGTCTTCAAATTCCAAGGTGCAAAGAGAGTGCGTTACGCCCTGCAAATAGTCGCAAATGGGGTGCGCGTAGTCGTACATAGGATAGACGCACCACGTATCGCCCGTGCGGTGATGGGTGGCGCGCAAGATGCGGTAAATAACGGGGTCGCGCATATTCATATTCGGGGAAGCCATATCGATTTTCGCGCGCAAACACTTGCTTCCGTCGGGGTATTTACCCGCTTTCATTTCACGGAAAAGCTGCAAGTTTTCTTCTACGCTGCGGTTTCTGTACGGGCTTTCCTTGCCGCCTTCGGTGAGCGTACCGCGGGTTGCGGAAATTTCTTCGGGGGAAAGGTCGCAAACGAACGCTTTGCCGTCCGTGATAAGCTTTTCCGCGTAATCGTAAATGATTTGGAAAAAGTCGGACGCGTACACTTCCTTTGCCCAACTATACCCTACCCATTCGATATCTTTGCGGATAGCGTCGACAAATTCCGTCTTTTCTTTGGACGGGTTGGTGTCGTCGAAAAAGAGATTGCATTTGCCTTCGTACTTTTTCGCCGTACCGAAGTTGACGAGCATACTTTTGATATGCCCGATATGCAAATATCCGTTGGGCTCGGGGGGAAATCTCGTTTGTACTGCGGAAATTTTTCCGTTTTCGATGTCATCGTTGATGATTTGTTCGATAAAATTCGTCGCTTCAATCGTTTTCATATTTGTTCACTCTTTTTATAAAGATTTTTAATAAATTCAACTCGTACCTGGGCAAGATGATCTTGCAGCCAGTCTTACGTCTTTTCGACGTTTTTTAAATTTGTGTTCGACCGTGTGAGTTTCAACTCGTACCTGGTGCCTTTATTTTTATTTCAACTCGTACCTGGTATGGGGGTTTTGGATACAGTTTTCGCCCGTTTGAAACGGGTTAAACGGCGGAGATGCGAGCAAGACGAGAAAGGCGCGGCTTTGCCGACGGAAGTGTACATAGACGTACACGAGCAAGGCAAAACGCAAGCCTGACAACGTATTGCGACGCATATACGTCGTTTTAAGACAAACCTACAATGGTGCCGTCGGAAAGAAGATCAATCTTTTCCGCTGCGGGATGCGCACCCAAGCCAGGCATCAACATAATTTTACCCGCGATTGCTACGATAAAGCCCGCGCCGCCCTTTAATACCACGTCGCGCACCGTCATGCGGAAGCCTTCGGGTCTACCCAAAAGCTCGGCGTTGTCGGAAAGGGAATATTGCGTTTTTGCAATAATGACGGGCAGGTTGCCGCAGCCCTTGTCTTCAATCGTCTTGATTTTTGCAAGCGCTTCTTCCGAAAAATCCACGCCGTCTGCGCCGTAAATTTTCTTGGCTACGTTTTCTATCTTTTCGCAAACGCCTTCGTCAAGCTCGTAGGGGTGACAAAGCTTGGACGGGATTTCGCAAGCCTTTACCACTTCTTCCGCAAGCTCTTTGCCGCCTTCGCCGCCCTTTAAGAATACGTCGGTGAATACTGCAACCGAGCCCGCTTTTTGCACTCTATCGATAACCAAATCCGTTTCCGCTTGCGTATCGGTGAAAAATCTGTTCATCGCTACGACAACGGGCTTTTTGTATACGTTTTTCACGTTTTCGATATGCTTTAAAAGGTTGGGCATACCCTTTTCCAAGGCTTCAAGGTTTTCTTCGGACAAAGTCGCTTTGTCCGCGCCGCCGTGGAGCTTCAAGGCTTTTACCGTCGCTACGATAACTACGCAGTTGGGTTCAATACCCGCCGCGCGGCACTTGGTATCCAAGAACTTTTCCGCGCCCAAATCCGCGCCGAAACCCGCTTCCGTAACCGCGTAATCGGCAAGGCTCATCGCCGCGTAGGTCGCTTGCACGCTGTTGCAGCCGTGGGCTATGTTCGCAAAAGGTCCGCCGTGAATGATTGCGGGAGTATGTTCGAGCGTTTGCACCAAATTAGGCTTCATCGCTTCTTTCAAAAGCACCGCCATCGAACCGACCGCGCCGGGAATATCCTTTGCACGGACGTAATCGCCGTCCGTGTTCAAGCCGACGATGATGTTGCCAAGACGTTTTTTCAAATCGTTAATATCCGTAGCAAGGCACAAAACCGCCATAATTTCGCTGGCTGCCGTGATGTCGAAGTGGTCTTCTCTTTCCACGCCCCTGCCCTTGCCGCCGATGGTGATATTGATAAGCTGTCTTTCGTTCATATCCATACAACGGTGGAAATAGATATTGTCGGTATCGATTTTTAATTCGTTGCCGCGGAAAATATGGTTGTCCATCAACGCGCACAAAAGGTTGTTCGCCGCAGTAATCGCATGCAAATCACCCGTGAAATGCAAGTTGATGTCCGCCATAGGCACTACTTGCGCGTAGCCGCCGCCCGCCGCGCCGCCCTTGATGCCGAAAACAGGACCAAGAGAAGGTTCGCGCAAGGCAAGACAAGCGGATTTACCGATTTTGGAAAGCCCGTCCGCAAGCCCGATGGAAACGGTGGTTTTGCCTTCGCCCGACGAAGTGGGGTTGATCGCCGTCACCAAAATAAGTTTGGCTTTGCGCTCTGCGTTTTTCGGCAAAGCGATTTTGGCTTTGTATTTGCCATAAAGTTCCAGCTCGTTTTCCGTTAAGTTGAGCTTTTTCGCTACTTCACGAATATCAATAAGCTCTGCGGATTCCGCAATTTCAATATCAGAAAGCATACTTACCCTCGCTTTTTCTTTTATTTACAACATTATAGCATAAAATTTTATAAATTCAAAAGGTATGCTTGCCGTTTTTTTAAAATATTTTTAAAATTTGCTGATTTTTTATGCGTTTTCCCGCCTACCTTTTTGAAATTTTGCCTTGAAAGGTTTGACTTATCGACAAAAAACATTGTATAATGTAAAAAATGAAAATTTGCGAATTTTGAAAGGAGATATATTATGGCAGAAAAGAGAGCGGTTACGATGGAAAAGCTCGTTTCCCTTTGCAAAAACAGGGGCTTTATTTTCCCCGGCAGCGAAATTTACGGCGGTTTGGCAAACACGTGGGATTACGGTCCTTTGGGCGTGGAATTGAAAAACAACGTCAAAAAAGCTTGGTGGAAGAAATTTATCCAAGAAAACCCCTACAACACGGGCGTGGACTGCGCGATTTTAATGAATACCCGCACCTGGCAGGCGTCGGGGCATTTGGGCGGGTTCTCCGACCCCCTTATGGATTGCAAGAGCTGCAAAGCCCGTCACCGCGCGGATAACCTTGTGGAAAATTACGTAGCGAAAAAAGGCTTGGACGTAAAGGTTGAAGCGATGGATAACGACGCTTTGGAAGCGTTTATCACCGAACACAAAATCGTTTGCCCTATCTGCGGCAACTCCGATTTCACTTCCATTCGTAAGTTCAACTTGATGTTTAAAACCTTCCAAGGCGTAACGGAAGACAGCGCGAACACCGTATATCTTCGTCCCGAAACGGCGCAAGGTATTTTCGTCAACTTCGAGAACGTACAACGCTCCACACGTATGCGCGTGCCGTTCGGTATCGGTCAAATCGGTAAATCTTTCCGTAACGAAATCACCCCCGGTAACTTTACCTTCCGTACCCGTGAATTTGAACAAATGGAACTCGAATTCTTCTGCAAGCCCGACACGGATTTGGAATGGTTTGCGTACTGGAAGGACTATTGCAAGAACTGGCTTTTGTCCTTGGGTATGAAGGAAGAAAACTTGCACCTTCGCGACCACTCCCCCGAAGAACTTTGCTTCTATTCGAAAGCAACGACGGACTTCGAATACAAGTTCGCGTTCGGTTGGGGCGAGCTTTGGGGTATTGCGGACAGAACGGATTACGACTTGTCCCAGCACGCGAAAGAATGCGGCAAGCCCATCACCTATCTTGACCCCGTCACCAACGAAAGATACGTGCCCTACGTTGTCGAACCGTCCTTGGGCGCAGACCGCGTAGTGTTGGCTTTCCTTACCGACGCATACGACGAAGAAGTGGTAGACGCGGAAAAGAACGACGTGCGCACCGTTTTAAGATTGCACCCCTTCCTTGCGCCTTACAAGTGCGCCGTTTTGCCCTTGCAAAAGAATTTGTCCGAAAAAGCGGACGAAATTTATGCGAAAATGCTTAAAAAATTCCCCGCAACCTACGACGTTACGGGTTCTATCGGTAAGCGTTATCGCCGTCAAGACGAAATCGGTACGCCTTTCTGCGTAACGGTTGACTTCGACACCCTTGAAAACGGCACGGTTACCGTCCGCGATCGTGATACGATGGAACAAATCCGCGTTTCCGTGGACGAAGCGATTGCCTACATTCAAGAAAAAATCGATTTTTAATAGCGAAAACTCCGTTGTCGAATAGACAGCGGAGTTTGTTTTAAATCCTTATAAGCAAAAACGGGCGAAGCGCGATGCTTCGTCCGTTTTTCATTTTATTGTCAATTAGCCAAGCAAACCGCTTTGAATTTCAGCCGCAGCTTTTTCAGCAGCGCAAATAGGGCAATATTCTTCGTTATCCCAGTTAGGATATTCTTGAACGAGATCGGTTTTACCGCACTTATCACACTTTCCGTCAGGACCGCCGCAGCTTGCAAAACAGAAAATAGCCGAAATAGCCAACAAAGCAACTAAAAGTTTTTTCATAATACTTTCTCCTTAAAGAATTTATTGCCATTATTGTATCACTTAACAATCCTTTTGTCAATACCTTTATAAAATTTTTATAAAACTTTTTTCAAAAATTGCCCCGTATAGCTATTTTCTACCTGCGCCACCTGCTCGGGCGTGCCTTCGCAGACGATTTCACCGCCGCCGTTGCCGCCTTCGGGTCCCAAATCCACGATATAGTCCGCCGTTTTGATGACGTCAAGGTTGTGTTCTATCACCAGCACGGTGTTGCCGCTCTCTCGCAATTTCAGCAAAATTTTGATAAGCTTGTCCACGTCGTAGCTATGCAAGCCCGTCGTCGGCTCGTCCAAAATATACAAGGTTTTGCCCGTGGAGCGTTTGGCAAGCTCGGTTGCGAGCTTGACGCGCTGCGCTTCGCCCCCCGAAAGGGTGGTAGAGCTTTGTCCGAGCTTGATATACCCCAAGCCCACGTCGTTGAGCGTTTTGATTTTATTGTAAATAGACGGAACGGGCGCGAAAAATTCGCACGCTTCTTCCACCGTCATTTCCAACACGTCGGCGATGCTCTTGCCCTTGTATTTTACTTCCAAGGTTTCGCGGTTATACCGTTTCCCGCCGCACACTTCGCAGGGCACGAAAATGTCGGGCAAGAAATGCATTTCTATCTTGATAATGCCGTCGCCAAAGCAATGTTCGCACCTGCCGCCCGAAACGTTGAAGGAAAATCTGCCCGATTTATACCCCCGTTCTTTGGCATCCGTCGTCATCGCGAACAAATCGCGAATGGCGTTGAACACGCCCGTGTACGTAGCGGGGTTACTCCTTGGCGTACGCCCTATCGGGGACTGATCGATGGCGATTACCTTATCAAAATATTCTATCCCGTCCGCTTTGTCATAGTTGCCGAGTTGGTGCTTCGAGCCGTTGTGTTCGTTACAAAGCAAGGGGTATATAATTTCGTTGACAAGGCTGGATTTACCGCTGCCCGAAACCCCCGTCACCGCCGTAATCAAGCCTACGGGGATTTTGACGTCTACGTTTTTTAAGTTGTTTTGTTTACAGCCGTATAATTGCAACCATTTGTCGCCGGGCTGTTTTCTCACCGTCGGTGTGGGAATGGTTCGTCTGCCCGCCAAATAATCGCCCGTGATGGAGTTTGGCTGCGCCATAATATCTTCCTGCGTACCGCAAGCGACGATTTCGCCGCCGTGCACGCCTGCTTTCGGGCCTATATCTACGATATAGTCCGCCGCCCGTATGGTGTCTTCGTCGTGTTCGACGACGATAAGGGTGTTGCCTAAATCACGAAGCCCTTTTAGGGAATGAAGCAGCTTTTCGTTGTCGCGTTGGTGCAAGCCGATGCTCGGTTCGTCCAAAATATACAAAACGCCCGTCAACGCGCTGCCGATTTGCGTAGCCAAACGAATACGCTGGCTTTCCCCACCCGACAAAGTAACCGCCGTACGCGTCAAAGTCAAATAATTTAGCCCCACGTTGCGCAAAAAGCCCAAACGGTTGTTGATTTCTTTGATAATCGCGTCCGCAATCATATGCTCCGTAGGGGTCAAACTCGGTAAAAGCCCGTCCATAAACGCGCAAAGCTTATCCACCGACATTTCGCAAACTTCCCAAATATTTTTCCCGCCGACCGTGACGGAAAGGGCTTCCTTTTTCAATCTCTTGCCGTTGCAATCATCGCAGGGGGCTTGGCGCATCAACCGTTCAATATCCCGCTTTACACCTTCCGATTCCGTCGCCGCGTAACGGCGGTTCAGGTTGTTTACGTACCCTTCCCAGGTCTTTTTAAAGCTGCCCGAAAAGGAACGGGTTTGGTAGTGCATATCCACCTGCTCGTCCGCGCCGTACATCAAAATATCGTAAATTTCGTCGGGTAAATCCTTTACGGGAACGTCGAGCGAAAATTTATACACTTTGGCGAGCGCGGAAAGCTCCATCAGCGCCATCGTACCCGAGCCCAAGTTCCAACCCGTCACCTTCATCGCGCCTTCGCGCAAAGTTTTGCTTTTATCGGGACAAATCAGGTCGGGATCTACAAACTGCTTCATACCCAAGCCCGAACAAGTCGGACACGCGCCGTACACGGTGTTGAACGAGAACATTCTCGGTTCGATTTCTTCTATGGAAATCCCGCAATCGGGACAGGCGTAATTGACGGAATACAAGTCTTCCGCTCCGTCGTGGTCAATCACGACCAAGCCTTCCGCAAGCTTCAACGCCGTTTCCAAGCTGTCCGTCAAACGCTTTTGCACGGTGGGTTTTACCACAAGTCTGTCCACTACGACGGAAATATCGTGGCGAATGTTTTTTTCCAGCTTGATTTCTTCCTGCAAATCGTAAACGATGCCGTCTATTTTCACTCTGCCAAAGCCGCTCTTTTTAAAGCCGTTGAGCTCTTTGACATATTCCCCTTTTCTGCCGCGCACGACGGGGGCGTTGATTAAAATTTTGCTGCCTTCGGGCAAAGCCATTACCCTATCGCAAATTTCATCCACCGTTTGACGGCGGATTTCCCTGCCGCACTTGGGACAATGCGGAACGCCGATACGCGCGTATAAAAGACGGAAATAATCGTAAATTTCCGTCACCGTACCCACCGTAGAACGGGGGTTGCGCGACGTCGTTTTTTGGTCGATGGAAATGGCAGGCGAAAGCCCGTCTATGCTTTCCACGTCGGGCTTTTCCATTTGGCCAAGGAATTGACGGGCATACGAAGACAAGCTTTCTACGTACCGTCTTTGCCCTTCGGCGAAGATGGTGTCAAAGGCAAGCGTGGATTTGCCGCTGCCCGAAAGCCCTGTAAAAACCGTCAGTTGATTGCGTGGAATTTCCAGCGTAACGTTTTTTAAATTATTCTCTTTTGCGCCTTTTACAACTATCTTTTCTTGCATAATTCTTCTCTTTATTTTCCTGCTTTGCGAAGCCGCATTTTCAGCTCGGCAATTTTTTCGCGAATTTCAATCGCCCGTTCAAAGTCAAGCTGACCGCTCGCTACCTTCATCAAAGCCTTCAATTTTTCGATTTCGTCGGGTATATCCTGCATCTTAATATCGTCGTCCGTCTTTTTCTTGGTGATATTTAAGGTGGATTTTACTTCTTTTAATATCGTTTTGGGCACAATACCGTGTGCTTTATTATATTCGTCCTGCACGGCACGGCGGCGGTTGGTTTCGCCGATGGCGCGCTTCATACTGTCCGTTATAACGTCCGCGTACATAATTACCCTGCCTTCGCTGTTTCGCGCCGCTCTGCCTATCGTTTGGATAAGGGAAGTTTCGCTGCGCAAAAAGCCTTCCTTGTCCGCGTCCAAAATCGCCACAAGCTTGACTTCGGGCAAGTCCAAGCCTTCGCGGAGCAGGTTTATCCCGCAAAGCACGTCAAATTCACCCAAACGCAGTCCGTTGACTATATCTATTCGCTCCAAGGTATCCACGTCGCTGTGCATATATTTGACCTTGATTGCGTGCTCTTTCAAATAGTCCGTCAACTCTTCCGCCATACGCTTGGTGAGCGTGGTGATCAAGACCCTGCCCCCGTCGTTTACTACTTTTTTGATTTCCGAGAGCAGGTCGTCTATCTGGCCTTTGGTCGGTTTTATCGTAATTTCGGGGTCGAGCAAACCCGTCGGACGGATAAGCTGTTCTACCCGTTGCCCTGCCTGCTCTAATTCGTAAGGCGCGGGGGTTGCGGATACGCAAATCATTTGCGGTACGCGCGCGTCAAATTCCGCAAAGGTAAGCGGACGGTTGTCAAACGCCGCATTCATTCTAAACCCGTATTCCACCAAATTTTTCTTTCGGGACAAATCCCCGTGGTACATCGCGCGGATTTGGGGTATGGTCATATGGCTTTCGTCTATAAACACCAAAAATTCCCCCGACGGGAAGTAATCGAGCAGGGTAAAGGACGGTTGACCAGGCTGTCTGCCGTCAAAATAGCGGCTGTAATTTTCTATGCCGCTACAATACCCGATTTCCCGCATCATTTCCAAATCGTGCTCGGTGCGCTGGCGCAAACGCTGCGCTTCCAAAAGCTTGCCTTCGTCTTCAAACGCCTGCACTTCGCCGCGCAAATCTTCTTCTATCATCGACAAAGCGGAGCGCAGCTTCTCCGTCCCGACAGCGTACTGGCTGGCAGGAAAAATGGCTACGTGGGAAAGCTCGTTCAGCTTATTCCCCGTCAAGGCTTCCACTTCGTAAATTTTTTCGATTTCGTCCCCGAAAAATTCAAGTCGGATTGCCACTTCGGAATTGGAAGCAGGAAAAATTTCAAGCGAATCCCCGCGCACGCGGAAGGTCGAACGCTTGAAGTCGGTGTCGTTGCGCGCATACTGCAATTCGATCAGCTTGCGCATCAATTCATTGCGTTCCCATTCCATTCCGGGACGCAAAGAAAGGGAAAGACGGAAATATTCTTCGGGCGCGCCAAGCCCGTAAATGCAGGACACGGACGCCACGACGATGACGTCTTTTCTCTCCATCAAAGAGCCCGTCGCGCTGTTGCGGAGCTTGTCTATCTCGTCGTTCATACTCAAATCTTTTTCGATATAGGTATCCGTGGACGGGATATAGCTTTCGGGCTGATAATAATCGTAATAGGAAACGAAATATTCCACGCGGTTTTCGGGAAAAAATTCTCTAAATTCGTTACAAAGCTGCGCGGCGAGCGTTTTGTTATGCGCAATGACCAGGGTCGGACGGTTGACGTTTTTTATCACGTTTGCCATCGTAAAGGTTTTACCGCTGCCCGTAACCCCCACCAAAACTTGGGTGCGGATTCCGTCCAGCACTCCTTCCGTCAATTTTTCAATCGCCTGCGGCTGATCCCCCGTCGGCGAATACGGCGCGTGTAATTTAAATTCCATTGTACTCTCCTTCAAAGGATTTTGTAAACGTATGTTCGTTTTACGGATATATTATAACACGTTTTTTGGCAAAAGTAAACGAAATAAACGGATATATTTAAAATATCCGTTTCAGAATCAAGCCGACGATAAACGCCACCACCGCCGACGTCACCGCCCAAAAAATTTTCATCGCCGCATCCCTGCGTAATTGCGCCGCGTACCGCTTAAAGGCAAACCCGTTGGAGCGCAGAGAAATTACGTACATTTTCTCCCCTTTACGCTCGGACGAGAGCAATTCGAAATAATCGTCCATAGACAAAGCCTGCAATACGCTTTCTAAGATTTCTTCGGTGTATTTTTTATGTTTGGGCAGCAAGGACAAAAGCTCTGTCGGCGCAATCAAACATACGCCTTTATCGTGACAAAGCTCGTATACCGCGCCCATAACTTCCGCTTCCCGTTTGCTTAACATTTTCTTTCTCCCAACAGTTTCAACGCGTACCTGCCCCCATCAAAAAGCTTTTTCTACTGTGTTAGTATTCCGCTTTTTGGCTTATTTCATACACGCGAAGCGTAGGATAAAAGAAAGCGCCTTACAAGACGCTTTTCCCTTTACGATTGCATTTGGTTTTGACAATTTTTACATACGCCGTAAAATTCGACGGTGTAGCCTTCCACGGCAAAACCGTTGGCGATTTCCAGCTTTAAACCCGCTTTGGGCATACCCTTCGCCCAAACGTCCGCAACCATACCGCAACAATTACAGTGGGCGTGATAATGGGGCTCTACGTTGTAATCATAGCGTACTTCGTGTCCCGCTACGCGCAATTCCAAAGCCCGCCCGTTATCCGAAAAACCGCTCAACACGCGAAATACCGTCGCGCGCGATACCGTGGGATATTTATCGTGTACGTAGCCGTATACTTCCGTTGCCGTCGGGTGGTCCAAGGTCTTTAACGCTTCGTATATAATTTGCTTTTGCTTTGTTTGTCTTTCTTGCATAATATTCCCCCTTTATTGAGATTGAATACTGATTATAATATACCATAGCTTGGGTATTGTGTCAAGGGGTTTTGTGAAAAAACATCAAAATTTTATAAAAATATTTGCCTGCAACGGTTTGGTTGCAGGCAAAACGCTTATTGAATGGTATTCACGTTGACGATAGACAGCTCTTCACCCGTCATGGCGTCAATATAAATTAAATATTTATCATCTTGATAAGAACAAAGCATTTCATACGCCGTTTTCTCGCCGATTACCGTATGAATAACGACAAGTCTTGACGCTTCCACGCTCAACTCCTTATACACCTTTTCATAGGCTTCGGCAAGGCTGATTTTTGCGTTCATCTCGTCCCTGCCCCTATGATTTTGCAAATATTTACTCGCGTCCATGCCCGAAACGACGCCGCGCGTACGGCATACCTTTACGCGTACTTCGTCAGGATAAAACAAAACGTCGTCGTCTTCGTATACAAACGTGAAATCGGTTATCGAGCCGTTTTGGCGGGAGCGTACCACTTCCATATCGTCATAGCCGAGCTTTTCTAAAAACTCTTCCGCGATGCGTTCCGCGTTTTTCATCTCGAACGTGTCGCCCGCGCATTCTTCGTAATAGTCGAAGCGAATGAGCTTTCCGTTGGTTTGGTCGATTTCCGCAAATAAAAGATTTCCTTTTTTGTCATAACCTTGCACGTTATAGGCGGCGTATTCTTTCGTCGAAGTTTCCCCTACGCATTGATATTCCGCAATGTCATAGCCTTGAAAATACTGTGCGCAAAGCTCTTCCGCTTTCACCGCTTCCACTTTGCGTTCTTCTTCCATCGGACAACCCTTTTTCTTATTCATCGCGTCCATGGGTGGCTCGTTTTTAAAAGTGAGCGCGTTTTCTTCCAAGGTCATTTTTTCCATTTCTTGCAAGCCGTCGGCAAATGCGCCTTTGCCCTTTTTGACGTATTGCATAAAATCGTCGTCGGACATATTTTCTAAAATTTTTGCGATTTCCCCTTTCAAAGCGTGGTTCGTTTTATATAAACCGTCTAAAATAGCTCTGTCTTTATCGTTCAACGCTTCCCCGTGACGTAATTTTCCCAAAATCATCTCGCAAATGCCTGCCGTGCGGTTGACAAAAGCGGTGATATTGCTGTCCGCTTCCGCCGCAACGGGCAATTTTTCTACGTCCGCCGCCGCCAAGCGCGCTTGCACCAACAAATCGGTTAAAATACGGCTTTGTTGCGCGGAAGAATCGGATACGCGCACTCTGTCCAAATCCTTTTCTACGTTCTCTAAAATGCCCGTCATCTCGTACATGGTACCCCTGTACGAAGAAAGCATAGCTTCCGCCGCCTTTTTACTTTCTATCATACCGACCGTAGAAGTGGTCGCCAAAGCAAGGGTCGTCACGCCCAACGCAACCACCGCGGCAATCCAACCGCCGTAGCCTTGATTTTCGCGGCGCTCTCTTTTCTTTTCCCTATGATGGTTCTTGTTTGCTTTTTGCGTTGTTTTTCTCTTGTTTTGCCGAGCTTCCACGCGCGCTTTCTTCGCCGCCGCGCGTTTTTCCGCGCGTTCCTTTTTTTCCGCTGCGCGCTTAGCAATCAAGGCTTGCTTTGCCTGTTTGCATTTTTCAATTTCCGCCTTTTTCTCGGCTTGGCGGCGCTGACGAAGTTGCTTTCTTTCTTGGCGCTCCGCTTTGCGGCGTTCCTTGGCTTCTTTTTTCTTTAAAGCCGCTTCTACGCGGGCCTTTGCCGCCGCGCTTTCCGCTTCCGCTTTGCCGTTCGTCGATTGCGCGTTTTGCGTTTTTACACTCACTTTTTCACGCGATTGTTTTGTAGAATCCCCAAGCGCCGCATCCCCTTTCGCGCTTCTATCTACCTTTTCCGTCTTAGTTTGCACGGTCACAACGCTTTTCCCGCTTGCCGTTTTCTTTTTTATTTCCTTTTCAATGTTTTCCACCTTTTCCGCCCCGGAAGAAGTGTTTTTGCTGATTTTTTGCGTTTCTTTTTTCATTCTCTCTCCTTTAAAATACTTTTACAACTTTTGTAGTATTCGCAAACCTTTGTCCACTTAGCAACGTATAGATGCGAACAAGATAAGGAAAGCGCGGCTTTCCCGCAGGACGCGTACTTAGGCGTACGTGACCAAGGGAAAACGCAAGCTTTGTTTCGTTATCCGCAAACCCGTCGGCAACGCATAGATGCGAGCAAGACAAGGAAAGCGCGGCTTTCCCGCAGGGAGCGTACATAGACGTACGTGACCAAGGGAAAACGCAAGCTTGACGAAGTATTGCGAAGTATATATGCGTTGCCTTATATTGCGAATACGTGTTTGCCTATAACCGTTATCGTCTGTCTGTCAAAAATCCAAGCGGAAGTCGCTACGGCAGGGTTGTAATAATAGAGCGCGCCGCCCGTAGGATCCCAACCGTTGATGGCTTCGCGCGCGGCTTTCATCGCCGTATCGTTGGGGGTCAGGTTGATTTGCCCGTCCGAAACCGCTGTAAATGCGTGCTTTTGATACACGACGCCCGAAATGGTGTTGGGAAAGCTCTTGTTGCGGACTCGGTTTAATACCACCGCGCCGATAGCCACTTGCCCAACGTACGGCTCGCCGCGGCCTTCCGCGTAAATGGTTTTGGCAAGAAGATACACTTCCGAGCTGGAAAATCCGTTTACGCCGCCCGCATTTTGCGTATTCGCGCCGCCGTTGTTACCGTTGCCGCCAGCTAAGATTTCGTAGGATTTGGTCATGCCAAGCGCCTTATACGTGGATTTCCCTACTACGCCGTCCGCTTTCAAGCCGTTCTTCTTTTGGAATGCGATTACGGCGTTGCGCGTTCCCGCGCCAAACACACCGTCTACCGCTCCGTTATAATACCCCCAAAGCTTTAAGCGGCGTTGCACTTCTTTTACTTCTTGCCCGCTTGAACCCTGTTTCAAAACAGCCGCTTCCACGGCGTATTCACTCTCAATCGCAATGTTCGCGCTCGCTTGCATATCGTTTGTATTTGTAAGCGAAGCAATCGCCCCCGCCGCCGTTACGGCAAGCGTAGCCATCGCCAACGCCAAAGTTTTCTTTTTTGTTTTCATCTCTTCCCTCCTGTATGTACAAGGCAAGGTCTATTTGTTTTTATCCTGAAATTTACGGATAATTTCCAAAATTTTACTCTTATAAACCACGTTTTGACCGCTGGGCGAAGCAAAACACAAGGGCGGATACACTACGCACCACCAATTATCCCCTTGTCCGCTGCCCAGTTCGATAATCAAGGCGTCGTACTCCCCCGCAGGTAAAATTTCGTTCCCGTACACCCTGCATGGAAAGCTCTCTTTCCGCAATTCCGCTTTCGCGCCGTAGGCAAAACCCTGTTGCCGTAAAGCTTGCTCCGCTGTACGTGCAATTTGCGGTAAATGCGCCGATACGCCTTGCAAAGCGCTTGCTTTGTCGGGATAAAAAGCCACGAGCGGCGTGAGATATTCCACCACTTTATCGCGAACCGCATACTTCACCGCTTGCGCGTCTTGGGCGTTGGAATCGGCGCGGATATGAATACGCAAATACTCGTTTTCCGCCGCTATTTTCTCGTTCATCGCGGACATGGTGGCTTCATTTACGCTTTGACTGCCAAAATTACCGCTGATACCAAGCGCCGTCAAACTTATTATGATTGACAATAAAAAAATTATGCAAACCTTTTTCATAAAAAAATAACCCCCGTGTTTTTCACACGGAAGTTATTGACATAATATTATGATTTTATACTGCTTTTTTCACACTTTTTATGAGTTATTCCACGTCGTTCCATTTATGATTATGCAGTTCCCCTTCTTCCAACAAACCTTCGTAATCGGTTTGGCGCAAGGCTTCGTACAGGGCAATGGCAACCGAGTTGCCAAGATTGAGCGACCTTGCTTCGCTGAACATAGGAATACGCAAGCAATCCTTTTCGTGCTGCATCAAAAGCTCTTCGGGTAAGCCCTTGGTTTCCTTGCCAAATACCAAAAAATCGCCGTCCTGAAAGGCTACGTCGCTGTGTCTGTGTCTGCCCTTCGTCGTGAAATAGAAGAAGCGCGAATCGGGGTATTTTTCTTGCAACTGCGCAAAGCTGTCATAATAGGAAATATCGACCAAGTGCCAGTAATCCAAGCCCGCGCGCTTTAAATATTTATCCGTCACTTCAAAGCCAAGCGGACGAATCATATGCAAATGCGTACCCGTCGCCGCGCAGGTACGGGCGATATTACCTGCATTTTGCGGAATTTCAGGTTCGACCAAAACAATATGGAACATTGTGTTTTCTCCTTAGCCGCTCACGACCAAGTTGAACCAGCCGCAGAGCGTTATTTTTCGCATCTTTTGTCAAATGCGTTCTTGTAGTATGCCAGGTTGTCCGAGAAGTTTAACGCAGTATTAGACGAAATCCGCCATCAAAAACCTGGTTCAATTCGGTCGCGAGTGGCTATGCTACGTAAAAGATAATAATATTGTACCGCGTAAAGCATTTTTTAGCAAGCGTTTTTCGGCTTTTTCCATACTTTACCTAACGAAAAAAGGAATAAGGCCGAAAAAGCGCGACATACTAATCGCAGAAAGCTCTCCTTCGGGAGAAAATGGGAGAATTTTATGCAATTTGAAAATACGGAAACTTTTAAAAATCTTGCCCGCTCGTTTGCGGGGGAATGTCAGGCGGGTATGCGCTATCAGATGATCGCAAAGCTCGCTATGAAGGAAAACTTGAAGACTTTGGCGGACGCCATTCGCACCATCGCGAAAAACGAAACGCTGCACGCGACGCAATTTTTCAACAAAATCATTGAAAAATCGGGCAGTCGTGAAAATATCACCTTTGAAGCAGGCTATCCCTTTCATTTGGGAACGTTGGAAGAAGGCTTGAAATTTGCAGCCCAAGACGAGCACAACGAAATGGAAGAAATCTATCCCGCTTTTGCCATCACGGCGAAAAAGGAAGGTTTTGAAGACGTAGCCGCCTTGTACAAGATGATTGCGGAAGTGGAAGGTCAGCACAAAATCGTCTTTCAATACCTGCACGACGGCGTAAGAAACGGAACGCTTTATAAAAGCGAATCCCCTATTCTTTGGATTTGTAGCGAATGCGGTTATATGCACGTAGCGTCCGAAGCGTGGAAGGTTTGCCCGCTTTGTAAGGCGGAACAAGGTTACGTGGACTTGCATTTGCCCTTTGAAGGCGTTAGAGAATAAGAATAGCCTTCATCCCGAAGGACTGCTTTTGTTTTATCGATAAGGAGTGAAAAAAATGAAAAACAAGAATAACCAAAATAATCAAAACAACCAAAACCAAAAAGAAAAGAACTGCGGCAGCAAAAACTGTGGCAATAAGAACTGCAAAAACAGCGAAAACCACAGCTATCAACACGGCGGCAACAACGACTGATGAAAGCTAAAAAAGGTGGTCAACGCGTACCTGCCCCCACCAAATTGGCTTTGTCTATATTAAGCGAGCCATCGAATACGGACGTGAACGGAAGCTATACGGGGAAGCCTAAAAACAAAAAAGAAGTACCCGTGCAGGACGCGGACGACTTATAAAAGAAAAAACCGTTTGTCATAAGACAAGCGGTTTTTTGTTATGCTTTATTAGAAATCGTCTTTCTTCTTTCTTTTCGAGCCCGATTTAGGGGTGGGCGCGTCGTCATCGTCGAAGGAATCGAAATCGTCGTCGTCATCATCATCATCGTCGTCATCGTCGTCCATATCGTAATAATCGTCCGCCGAAACGTATTCGAAGTCGTCTTCTTCCACCATTTCTTCTTCCTCTTCTTCCTCTTCTTCGTCAAATTCGGAATCGGGAATACCAAGGTCAATCTCTTCTTCTTCGTCGTCCAAATAGCTTCTCCAAGAAGCGTCTTCTTTCTCTTCGTCTTCTTCCGTCACTTCTTCTTCGTATTCGGTCTTCTTCTTGCAATCTTCACACATCTTTTCGCCAAGAAGCATATAATTTTCCCCGCATACGGGACAAAGCTCCGTTTCTTCCGCGTTTTCTTCCAAATCAAGCCCGTCTGCAAAAGTCTTAACGCCGCTCATTTCCTTGATACAAACGTCGCAATATTCTTGCTCGTCAGCGTCGATAAAATTCAATTCACATCTCGGACAAATAACGTATCTCGCCATATTTTCTTTTCCCTCTTTTTTTCGATTTTCATCGTGCTGCTATATTATATTAGTATTTCGAATTTTTGTAAACTGTTTTTTAATACCTTTTTTAAAATTTTTTATAAAAATTCACATTTTTAATAAAAAAGAGCCGTTTCCCTTTTGGAAACGACTCTTTTCGTCTTTTTTATTATTCGTTTACGGTTTCTTCCGCAGCAGGTTCTTCCGTTTCAACTACTTCTTCCGTAGCTTCTTCAACGGGTTCTTCCGCCGTTTCTTCCGCAGCTTCCGCTACTTCTTCCGCCTTTTCTTCATCGGCGTATACGTCGATGGTCTTGTCGTCCGTCGTGTCAATCTTCTTGCGCTTATAAGCGTTTACCGTAGCTTCTTCTTCTCTACGTTTAGCCGCTTTCTTCTTACTTACCATAACCGCAGGGATTGCAATGATAAGAGCCAAAACAACTACACCGCCGATTACCGTAAGCCAAATTGCATAGGTAGGCCAGCCTTCGTCTTCCGTTTCTTCCGTTTCTGGTTGCAACAAGAAGTTGATCCAGGATTCTTCAATCGCTTCTTCGTCGCTTTCCGTAAGCTTACCAACCAAACCGATGATGGTCGATTCTTTTGCAAGCTTACCTTCGCCTACGCCGAACTTAGCTTCTACTTCTGCGAAGAATTCTTCGTCGTATTCCGCTTTGGAGTCTTCGGGAATCTTATCCGCCAAATCGGTGCGATAGAAGAAGTTAATCAAGTTTTGGCTTGCCGTGCTGGAACTGTATTCGTCCAAGTAATCTTGTACCGCTTCGCTTGCCGCGTTGAGTTCCTTAATCTTGTCCGTGGAGTCTACGCGCGCTGCGTATACGTAGTTATAAGCCGCTGCGCCGTCGCCGAAGGATTGCGCGTTGGGATAAAGCACTACGTTCGTACCCGACAAGAATTCGGGTTTATACCAAGCGTCGGACCAATCCACCAAAGCAAGGGTGATGGGTTGATATTCTTGGTATTCTTTGCTTTCGGAGAAAATCGAGTTGTAAGGGTCGCTTACAGCCGTTTGTTCGTCGCCTTTATAGTTAACTCTGGAAAGGGTGCGGCCGTTCGTACCCGTACCGTAGTAGTAAACGTAATCGCCAACCGTCGTCAAAAGAGTCGCGCCGGATACGTTACGAGCAACGTTAATCGTCGTAGCAACGCCGTTTTCACCTGCAACAGCCTTTACAATCTTCGTACCCGAAACGTAAAGATAGGTGTGCTTGCCGTTGTTGATTTCAAACAAAGCCGACGACGAAGCGTTGGTCGTTTCGTTGGAAACAACGTCTACCGCTTTATCCGCTTTCTTGAAGTCGTTGTTGGAAACGGATTTGCTTGCGTCTACCTTGCTGTCAGCGAGATAGTAAAGGTTGGTGTCCGTCGTGCCTACTTCGTTGAGAGAAGTTCTCGTGAAGTATACGCCGCCGTTTTCATAACGGCTTACCGTGTAGGTATAACCGGTGATTTCCGTGCTTGCCTTTTTGTCTTCTACGTTGAATTTGGAATCTTGCGAGTTTTTACCAACGCCGTCCAAAACAAGCGTACCAAGGTTTGCATACGGATAGGTTGCGTAGTCGCTCAACGTAGCGCCGCTTTCTTCAAGATATTCTTTATCGAAAGTGTACGTTTGGCCGCCTTCTACGGTGTAGGAAGCGTTGCTTGCGTCAACCGTCGCGCGAGCCGAAGCCTTAACCGTGTAAAGCTGGTCGTATTGCGCAACCGTAGGCGTAGCGCTGTCAATATTATAGCTTACCGACATCGTGTAGTAAACGGTGGAGTTATCCAAATTCTTCATATCGTAGAAGAAAGAAGATTTCGCGCCCTTTACCAAAACTACGTCTTCGCCCGTTGCTACGTTCAACGATTTCAAATACTTCGTACCGTCGATGGTCGCTTCGTACAAGCAGAATACGTCGTCCTTGCCGTCGTTGTTTCTATCCACGCCCGCTTCGCTTACGAAACGATAGTTGGTGATATACTTGCTTTCCGACGTGCTGGTGGAAATACGAAGGAATTTTTCGGAAGGAGCTTCCGAACCGTCAAGCTTTGCGTACTTGAAGTCGATTTCGGTGTTCTTTACTTCCCCGTCAAGGTTCTTATTCGTGGTCGGCGTAGCGTAATATACGTAATCGCCGAAAATATACACGCCTGCTTTGATGCTTGCAACGGAGAACAAGGAAGGAACGACCGTCTTTACGTTGTCGTAGTTACCGTTTGCAAGGTCGGACGCGGAAATACGCATCAACGCGCCTTTTACTACGTCAGCGTAGGTGTTGTCAACCGTATAGCTTTCCGAACCGTTGATAAAATAAACGAAGTCGCCTTGCTTTACCGCAAAGCCCCCGTTGGATTCTACCGCCGCGCCGGGTACGTAACCGGAAAGGTCGTCACCCTTATACGAGCCGCTGCCGCAACCGGTAAAAGCCGCGCCGAGCATCGTAATCGCTGCGATAAGACATAATGCTTTTTTGCCTTTATTTCTCATGCTATTAAGGACTCCTTAATTAGTTTGCTTTTTTCTTCCGCTTTTTTGTCGATTTGTTGCGGAAAAAGAAACTTTCTTCCTTTTGCGTACATTTACCGACAATACTAACGCATATTCTATTATATATCAATTTGTCAATTAAAGCAATCGAAAACGCCTTGCTTTTCGCTATTTTTGCTTGAAAATTTTTATATTTTTGGAGGATTGTTTCCATGGACCCCTTCGGTTTGTTCAATTTACTAAAAACCCTGCTCCCAAACGCGCCCGACGCCCCCGAAGCCCCTACGCAAAACCAGCCGCAAACCCCGCAAAATCCCCCTTCTCCGCCGCCTGAAACGCCAACCTATCCACAGCAAAACAACGCTTGTTGGGAGTTTATGACAAAGCACGACGAGCGGGCGAGAAATACGAAAAAGAAGCCTTAATTTAACAAGCTCGTTTGAAATTTTAAAGGGAACGCAAATGCGTTCCCCTTTTTCTTTATCAAAATATTTTTTCCACTTTGCATTGCGTTGCGCCGAACATATAGAAATATCCGTCAATGAGCGTTGCTCGCTTTTGGGCAAAATTCCCCCCAAGCTCCGTCCTTAAAAGCTCGTTCAGGCTATACCCGTCAAATTCCAAAAGGATATACCCTTCATCAAACCCTTCGCCCATATATTCGTCTATCCCCAAGCCGACTAAACCGCGTTCTCTGTCGATAAAATAGGATTTGTAATTTTGGGAAAAATAAGCGTCCAGCTCGTACACGGCTACGCTCTCCACCGCTTTTTCCGTTTCTTGATAAATTTCTATTTTTAAGGTATCTCTGCTTGAACCGTAGCCTATCCCCAACAAAAATCCGTCTTTAAATTGCACCAAGGAGCTGGAATACCCCTTAATTTCACCCGTTTCCACATAGGTGATATTCGCAAGGTCGGAAAGGTCGAAGGCGTACACGGGGTCGGTCATAGTAATAACGACCGCCGTACAAACGTAGGCTTTGTCCCCGTCAAAGCGGACGGAATATACCTGTTCGCCCCAAGGCGCAAAGTCTTCTACCTTGTTCACGATTTCAAAGCTCTGCATATCGATACAATACAACGAAGCGTTAGTGGATTGTTTATCCGTCGTCGTTACGATACGGAAAATCCCTTCGTATTCGTCCATACTGTATTGATTGAGAACGGAGCCCGCTACGGTAGCTTTATTTACGTATTCTAAGCCGTCGCCATCGTAAGAAATACAGGAAAACTCCGTTTTCGTCTGCGTTACGCCGTCTTCTTTTTCACGGAAAGCGCGTGTGATAAACAAATTCTCCGCCGACGCGTAGATAATCGAAGAATAGGACAAAAGCGCCATACAATCTTCCGCTTCCCCGCTGCTTTCGTCGATTTGACAAATCACACTATAATTGGTCGTTGTCAGCTCTTTGGGGCAAATAATGTCGTCCGCCGCTACGCATTGCATCGCACCTAAATTGCCATACTGCGGTAAAAGGTTGCTTTCGTCAGAAAAATCCACACCCCTATACACGTAAAAATTGTTGATAACAAGCAGCTTTCCGTTCACCATACGCGACGAAACGTAATCCCCCGACAAATAATTTCTGCCCTTTTCGGCGATATTCGTAGGATCGGAAACGTCCAAGCTCACGATTTCCGTGCATACTTTTTTGATTTTTTCATTTTTGATAATGAGTACGCTTCTAATCAAAGTCGCCGTTTTTCCGTCCTGGGAAAGATAAAACTCCCCGCCGCTGCGATAATAGGTGCTTTCTTGTTCCCCTATCTTATAAGAACCGACTGGCTCGGTTTCCAAACCCGCAATTTTATACGCGTACAAGGTTTTGTCAAACAAGTAAAAAATATGCGTTTTCGTTCGTTTAAATAAGTCTGCTTCGATAACGCCCTGCGTTTGATTGTCCGTCGTTTCTACGTAATCGCTTGAACCCGCGCTTTCATCTGGGCTTGCGCCCCCTTCCAACCAATCGTTTAACACGCCGTCATACCCAGGGGCAATAGCTCCACCGCTTGCGTTTTTATCTGAAAAAATATTAAAAAAATCTTGAAGCTCCGCCGACCATTTTTCAAAATTGTTTTTATAGACGGGCTTGTTGCTTGTATTCAACTTTTTATCCAACTGCTTAATAACGGGATAATATTCGTTGTTTTTATATGCGTCGGCGGCAGTCGGGGGTTGCGGCAAGGGAATAAACAGCAAACAAGCAAGCGCGACGACCATTGCGCACGCGCAGGAACTGAGCGCCGCCACCAACGTTCTTTTTTTGCTTTGTTGTTTTTTACGGGCTTTTTCCAAAATATCGCCCGTTCTTTGTTTATAAGTCTTCATGAGAAATTCCTTCCTTTATCAGCAATTCTTTGAGAGAGGTCTTTGCACGAGAGAGAAGGTTGTAGATTTGTTTTTTGCTTTGTTTTAAAATTTTGCAGAGTTCTTCCACAGAATACCCTTCAAAATAGGATAAGTACAAAGTTTCCGCATACTGCGGCGGGAGTTTTTGCATACAGCAATACACCAAGCGCGCGTTTTCACGCCGAACCACGTCCGTTTCGCCGTCCGCGGCAAATAAAACTTTGTCCACGTCGTCCAGCGGCGTTCGTTTTTTGCGCGCACGAAGATAATCCACGCATTTGTTGCGTACTATTTTATATAGATACGCGCGTAGATTTTCGTTTTCGTGGAAACGCTTGCGTTTAAAAACGAGCGTCGCGAAAGCTTCTTCCATAATATCTTCCGCAACGGCTGAATCCTTTACAAAGCAATACGCAAACCGCACAAGCGGATCGCTATACGCCCGCACGAGCGCTTCCAACCCATGATTGTGACCAAGCAAAAAAGATTCCCAACAATCGATTGGATTTATTTTGTTCCTTTCGGTCATAATATCACCCCTCTCTCACCATTATAACGGATAGAAGGCAATTTTTACTCACTAAAATACCAAATTTTTGAAAAACGTTTTTTAATTTTTATTATCTCACAAAGTTCTATTTGACCTTTTTCACAATGTAAAATTTATTCCTTTCGTCATCATATAGCCCAATTACTTTTTTATTGTTATAATCATCGGGGTCGAATTTAGCAAAAAAAGAACTAGAAAAATACGGATTTGTAGAAACGGCTTTTACCGTTCCTTCATCAACGATTTCAACCGTATAAGAAATCGACCTTGTATACATATAAGAGGTGGCTACTCTATCTAATACGACTTCATAGCACTGAAATTTTTGATAATTTTTCAATAAATATCTATTTTTTAAAAAATAGAATAATATACCTCCGCCAAATAGCAACCCGTAACAAAGTAAACATACAAGCCAAACCGACATACCAAGCCCTAATAGTTTTAAGTCTCTACTGGCATAAATAATAGGCAAAAACAAACTAATCACCGCAACAAAAATCCATACGCCCAAAAGCGTTTTGATTTGAGATTTTCTCCATTGGTATTCTACGCTATCTTTTATTTCTTCTAAACTCAAATTATTTATCATGTTTCAATTCCCACAAATTTTATTTATTCCTTTTGATAGATTATATCATTATTTTCTACAAAAGTAAATATATTTTTCCTTAAAGCTCGTCTTGCTGCCCCTCGTAATAAAAAAGAAACGCACCACAAGGGTACGTTTCGTTTTTTCTTATCTCTTCGAGAACTGAGGAGCACGACGAGCTTTCTTCAAGCCGTACTTCTTTCTTTCCTTCGCACGAGGGTCGCGGGTAAGGAAACCTGCTGCCTTCAATGCAGGACGGCTGTTTTCTTCAGCTTCGAGCAATGCACGTGCAACACCCAAACGGATTGCGCCTGCTTGACCCGTGTAACCGCCGCCGATTACGTTTACGATGATATCGTACTTGGATTCAACTTCCAAAAGTGCGATAGGTTGTTTAACGATGTATTGAAGAGTACCTTGAGGGAAATAATCTTCAAACGTACGGTCGTTGATTACGATCGTACCGTTGCCACCGGGAATAAGACGAACACGTGCAATCGCCTTCTTTCTTCTACCGGTTCCCCAGAATTGAAGCTTCTTTTTAACGTTTGCTTTTGCCATAATCTCTCTCCTTAGTCAACTTTAAGTTCTTCGGGTTTTTGTGCAGCGTGGTTGTGTTCTGCGCCCTTATAAACCTTGAGCTTTTTAATCATAGCTCTGCCGAGGCTGTTCTTAGGCAACATACCCTTAACTGCTTCATAAACAGCAAGGTCGCTCTTTTCAGCCATCATTTTCTTATAGGAAATTTCCTTCAACCCGCCGATATAACCAGTGTGGTATCTGTAGAACTTGTTTTCCAACTTTTTACCCGTCAAAACCGCTTTATCCGTGTTGATGATGATTACGAAATCACCCGTATCAACGTTGGGAGTGTAGGTGGGCTTGTTTTTACCGCGAAGTACGGAAGCAACACGGCTTGCAAGACGTCCCATGGGAACTCCTGCCGCGTCCACAACGTACCATTTTCTTTCAACCGATTCGGCCTTAGCCATATAGGTCTTCATAATATGTTACTCCTTGTTTCGTGTATATTTTTTCATTTTTTAATAGTTTGACAACCGTGATACTCGCCCTACAAAATCCGTTCAACTAACGGGGAAAAACGGCTTTTTTCGCTCTTTCTCTCAGCTTGCCTATTTATTGTATTATGAAAAGAAATTTAAGTCAAGCTGTTTTGCGTCGACTTTTTCAACTTTTTTCAATTTTTTTTAATTTTTTTTCGTTTTTAATTTTTTTTGGGTTTTTTCCTTTAATTTCAAGGCTTTCACTATATTTTTCGCTTCAATTTTTACTTCCTTCCATATTATATATAATAAAATATACGCGCATAGCGCGCGCAAAAGCCCCTGCTCGCCTACGCCCCCGCTTTTTCCTTATTTTCTTATTAAAACCAAGTTTTTATGCTTTTTTTATCACCTTTTTCCACTTCTTGCGTTCATTCGTTTGCATTTTTATAAAAAATAGGTTATAATAATTCCGTATGAAAAAGTAAAACTCTTGGAGGACAAACAAATGCCTTTGGTAACTACTACCGAAATGTTTAAAAAAGCTTACGAAGGAAAGTACGCAATCGGTGCTTTCAACGTAAACAACATGGAAATGATTCAAGCAATCGTCGAAGCAGCTAACGAAGAAAAATCTCCCGTTATTTTGCAAGTTTCCGCCGGCGCAAGAAAATACGCTAACCCCGTATATTTAAAGCACCTTGTACAAGCTGCTGTGGAAACCAACGATATTCCTATCGCTATGCACCTTGACCACGGCGCAGATTTCGAAATCTGCAAGGCTTCCATCGACGGTGGCTTTACGTCCGTTATGATCGACGCTTCTTCGCATCCTTGGGAAGAAAACATCGCTATCACCAAAAAGGTAGTTGAATACGCGCACGACCACGGCGTTGTTGTAGAAGCGGAACTTGGTACGCTCGCAGGTATCGAAGACGACGTAAACGTTTCTGCGGAACACGCGCACTTCACTTCCCCCGACGAAGTAGAAGAATTCACCGCAAGAACGGGTATCGACTCCCTTGCAATCGCAATCGGTACGTCCCACGGCGCTTATAAATTTAAGCCCGGTCAAGACCCCAAGCTTCGTTTGGATATTTTGGAAGAAATCGGCAAGAGATTGCCCGGCTTCCCCATCGTTTTGCACGGCGCTTCGTCCGTTCCCCAAGATAAGGTTGCTATCATCAACCAATTCGGCGGCCATATGCCCGACGCAATCGGTATCCCCGAATCCGAGCTTAGAAAAGCTGCGCAAATGGCAGTTTGCAAAATCAATATCGACTCCGACCTTCGCGTAGCGTTCACGGCGGCTATCCGTAAGCATTACAGCGAATTCCCCGGCCACTTCGACCCCCGTCAATACCTTGGCGATGCACGCGCGATGATGAAAGAAATGGTTAAGCATAAGATTGTCAACGTGCTCGGTTCGGCTGGTAAAGCATTTTAATTTGTTATAAGTAGCGTTTTTATCTAATAGATAAGAAAGAGCGGCGAAATGTATTTTCTCGTCGTTTTTTCTTGCTTTTTTATTTTCAACGCGGACATGGTAGGCTCATTTTACTTTTTTCGCGCAATTTTATCCACTCTATTGACTTTTAATGCGGAATATGTTACACTTAAAGAAAAAGCAAGGAGAACTTTTATGTTAAAAAATATTCCTAAAATCGTCAGCCCTGCCCTTATCAAGGTGCTTTGCGAAATGGGTCACGGGGACGAAATCGTAATTGCGGACGGCAATTTTCCTTCCGAAACCAACGGGCAACGGGTGATTCGCGCGGACGGTATCGGCGGCGAAGAAATGCTCGACGCCGTTTTGTCTTTGATACCCCTGGATACGTACGCAACGGAAAATTTATTGCTTATGCAAACAGTAAGCGGCGACCCCACCCCCGAAATTTGGGATAAATACTTCGCGATCGCCAAAAAGCATGATAAAAACTTGCGCGCAGGCAATTTAGAACGTTTTGCTTTTTATGAAAGAGCAAAAAAAGCATACGCGGTTATCGCAACGGGTGAAGGCGCAATTTACGCCAACGTAATCATCAAAAAAGGGGTAATTCAATAAGAATTTTAGGGGTTTATCTCTTCTATTCTTTGCATATTATAATATAATAAGGAGATTTTCGTAATGTCTAAAAGAAATAAGGTCTTTTCTTTGCTATTAAGCATATTCTTCTTTTCTTTCCCATTGATTTCTTGTGGTGACGAACCTGGTTTTGCAAAATATACTCCGGATGTTTTTCTCTGCGACCTTACCTATGATCAAAGCGAATGGATAATTACGGGTATCCAAAAGGAAAACGGCAATAAAATTGCGGAAATTCCCGATATGATTGATGGAAAACCTGTCACTCAAATTCTTTCTCTTGATTATCGTCCAAATAATGAAGAAACGAGCCTGCATTTTACTGAAATTGTAATTATTAGTATTGGCAAAAACGTCAAAACGCTTTCGCCTTATGTCTTTCGTGATATGCTGGGTTTAACGCAGGTCCTTTTTGCACAAGATTCTCAGCTCGAAAAAATCGAGCAGGGCGCCTTTGCGGGCTGCACAAACTTATCGTCTTTGGTTTTGCCTGATTCTCTTAAATATTTAGAAGGCGAAACGTTCAATGGATGTACAAACCTAATGTCTTTGTATATTCCAAAAAATTTAGAAGTTTTTAACAGATCTTTTGATTGCGGAATTACCACATTGTCGATAGATGAAGAAAATGCATTTTACTCTGTTGTAGATAACGTTTTATACAATAAAGATAAAACGGCGTTGGAATATTATCCCGCCAAGAAATTTGACGAAGCATTTACGCTATTAGAAAGCACAACCCAAATTATGGGCGTTGCTTTCTCAGGTTGTAAAAATTTGAAAACCGTAAACTTGGGCAACGTTACAAAGGTGGATAGACAGGCTTTTGCAGGTTGCGAAAACATAACGACTATCACCGCCGACCATTTAAGTATGGTCGATGATAATCCTTTTCAGGATACGGCTTGGTTTAAAAATTATGTCGGCGGAGAGATTTTCCTTGGCAAGTGCCTTTTAAGCTATACAAAATTTGCTTTTGCGTTAGATTTAACGGGTTATACGAGTATCGCCCCCTATGCTTTTAAAGGACATACTGATTTGCATAGGATTACCTTTGATAATGAACTTATAAATATCGGTGAAGGCGCGTTTATGGATTGTAGAAATTTATACGAAGTTATCTTTTATAATCCTTCCAGAATGGTCTTTATTTCTAAGGATAGCTTTGAAAATAACGCAACAAATCGATTCTTTAAGGTACATGAATCATTGTTTAATGATTACGCAACCTATAATAATTATGCTACAAATGAATTTTGGCAACATTATAAAGATAGTATAAAAACCTTTAATTGATGTGATGAAAGACGAGCTGAAAAGCTCGTCTTTTTAATTTTAGTAACTTCTTTGTTGGTATAAATCCCCCTGCGGCAAAAGCATCTGCGTTTTTTACCCAAAAAAGCTATAAATTACAGCCGACCTTAACCGCGGCGATAAACATTAAATAAGGAATATAAGTAAAAAGCTTTGCAGAGCTTGCTCTGCGTAAAAAAAAGTAGGATTGTCATTGTAGGGGCAAGTTTACTTGTCAATACAACTGCAATCCTGCTTTTTAGCGTATGCCTATACGCGTAAAGATTTTTACGTACATATTCAACTTCGCCGTCGGCGAACGACACGTTTACCTGCTTGGTTTATATAGGTAGCGGCGATAATTCTCCCCCAACAAAACAAAGACGGGTTTCGGCTTGCGGAGCAAGGCGAAAAAAAGGCTGTATATAGTAACAACCGCAAATTTATTTGTGGGCGTGGCTATATATTGTCTTTTTTGCATTCTTTATATGCGAAAATCCGTTTTTGTTTTGAGTTCCCCGTCTGGGCAAGACAGAATTACCTCCGCTTTTCGCACAAGAAAAAACCGCGTACCATTAGGTACACGGTCTTGCGTGAAAAGCGGCGATTACCTATCCTCCCGGCAGTTCTCTGCAAGTACTTTCGGCGTAAAAGAGCTTAACTTCTGTGTTCGGAATGGGAACAGGTGGATCCTCTTTGCCATCATCACCGCTATTGCTATATATCTCGTAGTTTTCACTACGTACATATACTATTTAAGCAAACCTTCGTTTAGAAGATTTACAACTACATAGCACTTTTTAGTACAAACCCAAAATTCTCAGAAGCTCGTAAAAATCATAGAAGTTTCGTAAAAAGATTCTTCGTAAAATTCAAGTCTTTCTCTCTTTTTTAGAGATCAAGCCCTCGACCTATTAGTATCGGTCAGCTAATACATTGCTGCATTTACACCTCCGACCTATCAACCTTGTTGTCTGCAAGGGGTCTTCAGGGATACCTTATCTTGAAGCGAGTTTCACGCTTAGATGCTTTCAGCGTTTATCTCAACCGCACTCCGCTACCCTGCCATGCCGCTGGCGCGACAACAGGTGCACAGTTGGTGCGTTCATCCCGGTCCT
>JBGVRC010000043.1:0-17252 GCA_045128055.1 Candidatus Scatosoma sp.
TAATCGCATGGCATATTTCCAACGAATATGGCGGTAAGTGCTATTGCTCGCTTTGTCAAGATGCGTTTAGGGAATATCTTAAAAAACGTTACGACAACGATATCAAAAAATTGAATCAAGCCTATTGGAGTGATTTTTGGAGCCATACATACGATAATTTTGAACAAATTGAGGCACCCATGCCGATTGGTGAAATGTGCATTCACGGTTTGAATTTAGATTGGCGCAGATTTTGCTCCTATCAAACGTTGGATTTTATGAAAGCGGAAATTTCCGCAATTCGTCAATATAATCAGCATTTACCGATTACGACGAATATGATTCCTTGGTGGTACGATTTGAATTACAACAAATTTGCCGAGGATATCGATATTGCATCTTGGGACGCTTATCCCGACTGGCATAATGACGATCATATCCGTCAAGCAATAGAAACGGGATTTTGGCACGATTATTTCCGTGCCTTAAAAGACAGACCGTTCATGCTGATGGAAAGCGCGCCCGGCCTTGTGAACTGGAAAGAAGTCAACAAGCTTAAACGTCCGGGGATGGACACGCTGGCATCCTTACAAACGATTGCGCATGGCGGGGACAGCGTTCAGTATTTTCAATGGCGCAAGAGCCGTGGTAGCGTGGAGAAATTCCACGGCGCAGTTGTGGACCATGTCGGTACAGAGCATACGCGGATATTCAAAGCCGTACAAAAAACAGGGCAAACGCTGAAAGCGATTGATGAGGTGGCAGGTTCGACGGTACAAGCGCGCGTGGCGATTTTGTACGATTGGGAAAGCCGATGGGCTTTGGACGATAGTCAGGGCTTTCAAAAGGACAAGCGATATTCACAAACCTGCGTGGATTATTACACCCCCCTTTGGAAAAGGGGCATAGCGGTAGATATCATTGGTCCGAATAAAGATTTTGAAAAATATGATTTGATTATCGCGCCCATGCAATATATGACAACCCGTGATTTGATAGAAAAAATCGAGCGATATGTAAAAGATGGCGGACATTTCTATGCAACGTATATGCTCGGCATGGTTAATGAAACGGATTTGTGTTATCTTGGCGGTTTCCCTGGCGAACGATTGAAAGAAGTGTTCGGGATTTGGAACGAAGAAATTGACACCTTGTACCCCGAAGAACGAGGTGAGGTGGAAATGGACGGAGTGAAATATCTCCAAAAAGATTATGCCGAATTGATACACGCAAATACGGCGACAGTGCTTGCGCGATACACGAAAGAATTTTACGTAGGTATGCCTGCACTGACAGTAAATACTTACGGCAAGGGAAAAGCGTATTATCAAGCCTTCCGCGATGAGGGCGCGTTCACGGAAAAAGTGTTGTCGGATATTTTAATGGGATTGAATATTCAGCCGACATTATCGGCTTTGCCGAAGCAAGGAGTAACCGCGCATTGTAGAACGGATGGTAAGAATACTTATCTATTTGTGGAAAATTACAATGCGGAAATGGTGAAAGGCCTTTCCTTAGATGGGGAATGGACAAATATGGCAACGGGCGAACAAGTAAGCGTTATAGATATAGAAGCTTACTCCATCGCAGTATTAAAAAGAAAAATAAAAAATATATAAACGGAGGTTTATGATGAAAAAGAAATTAAACACTTGGTTGACGTCTATTTTGGCAGGCATATCCGCTTTGTCCATTTTAGGCGGCGTATTGCCTATGTTTACCGCTAAAACGGCGAGCGCGGCTACGGAAACGCAGGTCATTAAGCCGTACATTGAATATACGTTTGACAATGCCCAAGATTTCTACGGAAATACGGGTGTTTCAGCGAACGATACGACGAAGGATTATACTTTGAAAAAGGCAAGCGCAACGGCGGATATTCAAAGAAACGGTTACGTAGAATTTGCAAAAAACGATATGTTGTATCTTCCTATGGGAGAGAATAACAGCAAGAATCCGTTTGCAAACGGCGAATTGCAAAATTTCACGTTTGCGTTTGATGTAAACGCGACGTTTGACAATACGGACGGGTCTTGGTTTAGAACGTTGTTTGCATTAGATTCCTTTACGGCATATGGAGAAAATACTGAATTGGAAAAATATTGCCGAATTGAATCTAAAGCATTTTATGGCACGGAATGGTTCCGTAGTGGGTTAAAAGGCTTGACTCCGAACAAGGAGCAATATAAAACCTATTCCGAAGGCAAAATTGTATATGGAGACGTAGCAGGAACGACGACTGGTTCGCTCACGATTGTATTCAGCTATGAAGCGGGAAACACGTTAACGATTAAAACATATAAAGATAAGCAAGAAGTAGGGAACGTAAGCCTTGAGCTTAATGGTTGGACGGTTTATAACGAAGCAAGCTCGTATAAGACGTTTACGCTCGGCGGTTGTTATGATACGCGTTATATTCAATCCATAGACGCGTCGAATAACGTTACGCTTTCAGGTTTTGCAGGCAAATTTACGGGCGCGATGGATAATATCCGTATTTACAACTTTGCAATGTCGGAAACGCAAATGGTAGAATACGCAGCGAATAAACAGCTTACGCAAGAAGTGGAAATTCCCGAGCCTACGTATACGGCAGAAATTCTTCCGTATATTGAATATACGTTTGACAATGCGGAAAATTTCTACGGAAATACGGGTGCTTCGGCGAGCGATACGACAAAGGATTATACTTTGAAAAAAGCAAGCGCAACGGCGGATATTCAAAGAAATGGTTACGTAGAATTTGCAAAAAACGATATGTTGTATCTTCCTATGGGAGAGAATAACAGCAAAAATCCGTTTGCAAACGGCGAATTGCAAAATTTCACGTTTGCCTTTGATGTTAACGCGACGTTAGATAATGCGGATGGGGCTTGGTTTAGAACGTTGTTTGCATTAGATTCCTTTACGGCGTACGGAGAAAATACTGAATTGGAAAAATATTGCCGAATTGAATCTAAAGCATTTTATGGCACGGAATGGTTCCGTAGCGGCTTAAAAGGGTTGACTCCGGATAAGACGCAGTATCAAACCTATTCCCAAGGCGAAATTGTATATGGAGACGTAGCAGGAACGACGACAGGTTCGCTCACGATTGTATTTAGCTACGAATCGGGAAACACGTTAAAGATCAAAACGTATAAAGATAACCAAGAAGTAGGGAGCGTAAGCCGTAAACTTAATGGTTGGACGGTTTATAACGCAACGAGCGCGTATAAGACGTTTACGCTCGGCGGTTGTTATGATACGCGTTATATTCAATCCATAGACGCGTCGAATAATGTTACGCTTTCAGGTTTTGCAGGGAAATTCGTGGGCGCGATGGATAATATCCGTATTTACGATTTTGCAATGTCGGAAACGCAAATGGCGGAATATGCAGTAAATAAGAGCATTTCCACATCGGGTATTGTGCTTGAAAGCGGTGAAAACGGTAAAGTAAGCGTAGAAAACGTTACGCCTGCGATTGGAAGCGAAGTCGTTCTCAACGTAACGCCCGATGCAGGTTACGAAGTGGACCAAGTGCTTGTCAACGGCGTGGAAATTGAAGCGGTTGACGGCGTTTATAAGACGACGATGATTTACGACGGCTTGTATGTAGAAGCAACCTTTAAGAAGATGATGAAAATGGTAGCTGCGGAAACCGTTTCTATGGCGCACGGGGCAAGTATCCGTTACGGCGGAGAGTTGACAAACAGCGGTTTGCGTTTCCAAATGATCGCAAGCCAAGCGGATTATGAAGGATTGGCTGCAAAGCTTCCTAACGGAGCAACGGTTGAATACGGTATTTTGGTGATTCCTGCGGATTATCAAACGATGTACGGCGCGTTTACGGTAGAAAACTTCTTCGGTGTAGACGCAAAATATCACATGGCAGAAAAGAATGACGACGGTTCGTTGAAAGAATACAACGGTACGTTGCCGCAAGTTATGAATTTCTGGACGAGCGAATTGTACTTAAACGAAGAAACCGGTAATTATGAATACTTCGGTTCGATTACGGGCATTAAAGAAACAAACCTTACGAGAAAATTTGTGGGCGTAGGCGTTGTGAAATACTCCTACGACAGCAGCGCGGAATATGTCGTAGTCGAATATGCCAACAACGATATTGCAAACGATACTCGTTCGATTTATCAAGTTGCAAAATTGGCGGCGCAGGACGACAAATTGAACGTTTATGCAAAGGCGTGGATTCAAACCAATTACATTGACGTGGTAGAAAATGCGGTAACGTTAAGCAATAAGAAACTCTCTATTCTCGGCGATAGCATTTCCACGTTTACCGGAGTTTCCAACGATGCAAGCGCAAATGCGACCATCGGTAACAATGAAGTGTTCTATTATAGCCAAATAACGATGGATGATACTTGGTGGAAGCAAGCGGCTGACGCTGCGGATATGTCTATCCTTGTCAACAATTCTTGGGCAGGTTCGAACGTAGCGACTAACTATGGCAACGAAACGAAGGGCGGCTGCACGGCAAGAGCGGAAAATCTCCACGACGTCAACGGCGTTACGCCTGATATTATTGCCGTATATATGGGTATCAACGACTGCGGCTGCTTGACGGAACTTGGTGAATTTAACAGCATTTCCGATATTTGGGACGGTACGCAATATGTTGGGGACACTGAAAAATTTGCAATCGCCTATGCAACGATGGTGCATAAGCTTACCACCAAATATGAAGCTGCGGACGTGTTCTTGTTCACGTTGCCCAGAAACGGTTATTTGTGGTTGGGTACGAAGGAAGAATACAACGCTTTGCAGGACGAATACAACAAGATGATTTATAAAATTGCAGAAGTATTCGGTTGTCAAGTCGTAGACGTTGCTGCATCGGTTGGTGAAAATTATAGTGAGTATTTATTACAAGATGAGATTCATCCCAATGCCAAGGGTATGGATATTATTACGGCGGCGTTTGAAACGGCATTGTATTCGTATTATTATGGTACCTTGAATTGAGATAGCAGGGGTGATAATATGAAAGAATATATGCAACCTAATATGTTCATTGTCATGTTGGATGATGAAGACGTCATTACAACGTCCAGCAATTGGCAAGATGCAAGTGTTCAGGGAAATGAAGATATTTGGGAAGATTTTTACGACTAAGAAGGAGAAATAGCATGAAAAAGATACACTTGAAAACGATTGCAAGCGTATTGTTGGCAGGCGGAATAATTGCGTCCGCCGTTGCCACAAGCGGTATTGGAGTAAGTAAAACTGCCGCAGCGGACGCAACGGGCGGTAAGATAGCTGTTACGCCTTACATTCAATATACCTTTGACTCAGCGGATACGATGTTGAAAAATACAGGTACGTCCGCAACGGACGCGACGAAAAATTATGATTTGAACTTGGTGGGTAACGCAACGGCTATCAATATGTGTTATATGGGTGACGTAGAGTTTAAGGATAACGCTGCGCTGTACTTAGATGGGGAGAATAACCCGTTTGCAAACGGTGATTTGACCGATTTTACGCTTACGCTTGACGTTACGGCGAGATACAGCAGTTGGTATGCTTCCGTGGCGAGCTGGGACGGCGTAACGGGCGATGCGGATAATGCCGATGCCAACGGCGGTAATTATAGCGGGCATAAATATATGCGCGTTTCGTCGGCTTGGAACAAAAACGATACAAACTGGATACGCTTTATTGATAATACCACTTGGAATGATGAACACGGAAATTCTATCTTGAATAAACCGCACTGGGAAAGCTGGGGCAGGGGCACTGCTTTATATACGGGTGAAAGAACGGTTGAAGAAACACCCAAGATTACACTTATGATTAGTGTGGATAAGGACAGCAAAATGGTTGTAAAATCCTATATGGGCGTGGAAGAAGTGGAAACCATTGAAATGGAATTGTCCAGCTCTTGGGATTTGTATAAGGATACGGACGTTCAACGTTTTACTTTGGGTGGCGCATACGATTCGAGATTGAATCAACATTTGCAGATGAAGCTTAACGGTAGAATAGACAACGTTCGTATTTACGATTTTGCCATGACCGGAGAACAAATGGATGGCTATGCGAACAGTGACGATAAGCAATTATATATAGACGGCGTAGAAATTGACAGCGAAATCGTTGGTGGTACGATAACCGCGGATAACGTAAAACCTAAAATAGGTGAAGAAGTAACGCTGACTCCCGTTGCAGATGCCAATGCGGAGCTTACGGAAATTACCGTAAACGGTCAAGTACTCGAAGCGGTAGACGGCGTATATAAAACAACGATGGTGGAAGGCGGCTTGTTTGTTTCCGCGAAATTTATCCGTTCTTTTGCCGTTAATTCTGACTTAGCCGTTGTAAATGGCTCTGTGGTTGCGGATAAGACGATGGTAAAAGAAGGTGAAACGGTTACGTTGACCGTAACTCCGAACAGCGGTTATCAAGTAAAATCCGTATTGATGAACGGCGCAACGGTAGAAGCCGTGGACGGTGTATATAGCTTTGTAATGCCTTCGGAAGAAGTAACCGTTTCCGCAGAGTTTGCAAAATGGTTACACGTAAGCGTGAAAACAGGCATTACGGGCGGTACGGTAAGCGTCAATAAGACGGAATGTTGGGAAAACGACAGTATTATCATTACAGCAAAGCCTGCCGAAAACTATGAAATTGCAAAGGTGTTGGTCAACGGTGTAGAAATTGAAAAAACGGGTATCGTTTATAAATTTACAGCAACGGTAGATACGGAAGTTGAAGTGGTGTTTAAAGTAATTGGCAGCGATGAAGGTAGCGGCTGCGGTAGCAGTATTATGGCAGGTGTTTTGCCTACGATGACCTTGCTTGTGTCGTCTGCGGTAGTATTGTTTAAAAGAAAACGCAAATAATGGAGAAAATTATGAAGAAAACGAATAAGTATTTATCTTTACTGTTGGGTATGGGTATGGTTGTTTCGGCGGCAAGCTGCGGCGGAAACGGCGGCTTTAATATGGACGAAACGGATGCCGATATTACGGAAATCACGATTCTTGCTGGGGATATGGACACATATCAAACAGACGGCGTGGATAAAAATACACCCGTATATCAGGCATTAAAAGCGGCGGTAGGGTTTGACGTGTATGCCCAAACGGGCGTTTCTAACGCACAGCTACCCGAAAAAATCAAACTTTTACATTCGACTGGAGCATTACCAGAAGTTTTCCGTATTCACGGGCCTTATAACTCGTCGCTCTATCAATATTTGATTGAAGAAGAAGCGGTGGTTGCTATTGACAAGTATGTAAATGAAACGACGAAAGACATATATCCTTCTCTCTACGAGCACATGAAACAGTTTGACTACATGAAGTCGAACGTTACGTATGCAAACGGACATATTTATTTTGTTCCTACCTATTGGGGTAATGAAAAATGTATGTATGTGCGTACGGATTGGATTAACAATTTGAACAACAAGCTTGCAAAGATTCTTGTCAGCGAAGGGGTTATTTCTTCCGAAGCTGCCATGACGAACGATCTTTATGAAAAGCATAAGTACGTTGTACCTACGACGCTTACGGAATTTTACCGTCTTGCACGTGCGTTCACGATTCACGATCCTGACAACAACGGTACGAAGGATACGTATGGCTACGTAACCGAAACGAATCGCGACTACGACAGTTGGATGTACGTTGCCTGTGATACGGGTTGGAAGCAATGGATAGAAGACGTGAACCCTGAAACGGGCGCAACGGTGAATGCAGGTACGTACGTAAACTCTAACACTTCCAATGGTTCGAAAATTGCAACGGCTATCTTCTCGAAGATGTATAAGGAAGGATATATTACGCCCTCTTCCGTAAGTAATACGGAAAGTTTGAAGCAAGGTCAGTTTACGAAAGGGCAAGCAGGTATGATGTATCAGCAGGTAGAAAGATATAACTACGTTGCTCGTTCGATTGCGCAGCTTATCGCAGGGGATACGCCTACGGAAAGATTCCAAAATGCGATGAAAACCTTTGAAATTGTATTGCCTCCCGCGGGTAAAAACGGTACGTATGGCGGACATTCTCCTTATTCGTCCTGCTATTTGCCCGGACCTGCAATCAATGCGAATATGAGCGAAGCACGAATTAAAAAGTGCTTGTCCTTGTTTGAGTTCTTCTACAGCCCTGAAGGTCAAAAACTTTTCACGTACGGTGTAGAAGGCATCAACTATGAAGAATTAGCGGACGGAACGATTCAGGTGAAGAACCAAGTAGACCAGTATGGCGTTATGGATCGTTTGACGGCAAACAATGACAATGCGGCTCGTTTCACCTATATGATGGAATTGCCGTATCAAACGCTTTCGATTATTACGAATGGCGATAAGATTGTAGATATGATTACGAAAACGAATGCAAGCCAGAGTATCTCCGATTATCTTGACGTTGTAACGCCTACGGCTGAAAAATGGAAGGTAAGAGCAGATGAATGTTTCGACAGTAATAGCTGGTTGATGATGCGTAATACGGAAGCGAATTGCTACGCAGATTGGACGTTTGACGAAAAAACGTGGGCAACGGACGGTTGGACGAAACTTTACACGGTAAGCAGTACGTTGGAAACGAAGTGGTCTGCGTATGTAAATACGTATAACGGCGCATATAAAGGTGCGGATATGTATGAAGAATATAATGCATACATTGCAAGCGGTGTATTACAAAAACGCGCGGGATTATAAGGTGTTATAAACGTAGGGGGGAGTTTATCCCTCCTACAAATCCCCTTTTTAAGGAGAATGTAAGCATGAAAATATTCAAACGGTTTATAGTATTATGGATGGTGATGTTTATGGCAGTTGGTATGTTTGGCTGTAACAGTAGCAAAGCTCAATGCGGCAGTGGAAACACGGCGAATACTCAATTTTCCGCTCTTTCCTACACAAAGGCGCAAGTGGTAGCAGATATGGAGAGTTATAAAAATGAAGTATCCGTCAATGGGAAAAAGAACAATGCCCCTGTAGAAAATGGGATAGTAGTTTGTCAATATTATACGCTTAAAGTGAACGGCAAAGAAGTTCCCGTATACACGACACGTTGTACGAACGGTACGCATTCGTTTGCGTGGATTGACGTGAAGGGCGCACCTGAAGAATTTACGTTAGATGTGGAACTTATTACGGAGAAAAAATATTCGGGCGTAGTAGTATTGCCTGAAAAATCTGGAGTAAAAGCGGAGCTTGTGGACAAAACGGTGACTGCAAAGATTACGGCATACGGGGATTACTCGTTTGCGTTTTCTACCGATCGTTTGAAGACGTTTAAGGTGGCTAATCAACCTTTGACGTTGATAGTTGCGCCCGAAAGTTTACCCGAAGTACCCGAAGGGTATGATTATGTGGAAGTTGAGCCTGGTAAATACGCCTATAATGATTTGGTGTTGCAACAATCCAATACGGTATATTGCTTCAAAAAAGGCGAATATGAATTGAGAAGAATTGTTGCTACGAAATTGGAAAATATTATATTCTATTTTGAGCCGGGTGCCTATATTTCCGTTTATGAAACGCCGGAAATCGGTTTAGACCAGTATAACATCGGCGGCCCTGCATTTGGGATTTCGGGTTGTAATAACGTGCGTATCGAAGGTAGAGCATTGTTTGATTTTTCGGGGGTTCGCGGCTTATACAAAGACCCCGAAACGGGGAAAGACGTGGATATGACGCAGTACGTGTTTAATTTCTACAACAATAACAATATGTACGTAGGCGGTATTACAACCATCAACTCTAACCATTGGACGTTCCGTATCGGCGCTTGTCAGGATATTCTTTCCGAATGGAATATGATGCTTGGCTATCGCAACTATTCGGACGGATTCATCTATTCGGATTGCGTGCGCGCTACGGCAAGATATATGTTTGCGCGTACGGGGGACGACGGTATCGAAGTGAAAGCGTTGGGTTCTTACGGCGGTTACCAAGATACCATTCCCGTGGCAAAGGAAGTACTGTTTGAAAAGTGTACTGTGTGGAACGATTCCGCTGCGGCGTTTGGGGTTATTTACGAAAACTACAAGCCCATCGACGGGGTTGTATTCCGCGATTGTTCCGTAGGTTTCGCGTCGTGTAGTTGGAGCGCGAACAACTCTGCGCTCAACATTCGTTTGGCGTATCCCGGTACGGCGCATTGGAAGAATATCACTTTTGAGAATATTGAAATTTTTGAATGTTATAAAAATGCGTTCACATTGGAATGGAATTTGCAAGGCGGTTCGGTAGAAAACGTATTATTGAAAGATATTACGGTAAGAAATGCACAGGCGGCAATTCGCGTAAACGTAGATACGAATCCCGTTCTGCCTTACGAGTCCTTGACGCAGCTTTGTAAGAATTTTGTCTTTGAAAACTTCACGTTTATGGGTGTAAAATTAACGGAAGCGGATAAGGAAAACGTATTGTATTTCTCTTATACGCAGCCCACTTATAAAGATTTGTTTACGATAGAATAAGGTTTATTATGGAAAGCGAAAAAGAAAGAAAAAGAAGAATATTATGGCATAGGATTAAAATAAACAAGCAGGTGTATTTCTTGATTTTACCTGTTTTAATATGGCTGTTTGTTTATTCCTACGTGCCTATGTATGGTATTATTTTAGCATGGAAGGATTATTCTGCCGCAAAAGGTATTTGGGGTAGTAAGTGGGTTGGTTGGGCGCATTTCGAGTTTATGTTCTCAGACCCTCGCTATTTAAGCGCTTTGAAAAATACGCTTACGATTAGTATTACCAAGTTGGTGGTGCTTTTCCCTATGCCGTTGATTTTGGCGTTGCTTATCAATGAAGTGCGTGTAACCGGATATAGACGCGTGGTACAAACGCTTACCTATTTGCCGCATTTCATTTCTTGGGTAGTATTATCGGGTATTATCAAAAGCTTTTTATCCCCTGAAACGGGCGCATTAAACTTAATGTTAGAGTCTTTGGGACTTGAAAAAATATCCTTTATGTACGAGCCTGATTTATTTATCCCCATTTTGTTATGCGCTGAAATTTTGAAGGGCGCAGGTTGGGGTTCGATTATTTATCTTGCGAGTATTATGGCTATTGACGGTACTATGTACGAAGCCGCCGAAATTGACGGCTGCGGACACTTCAAGCGTATACGATATATCACTATCCCTTCCATTTTACCTACGGTTGCTATGCAATTTGTCTTGGCGTTAGCAAGTATTATGGAAGCGGGGTTTGACTCAATTTACAACTTGTACAACCCTGCCACGGAAAGCGTTGCGGAAATCATTGATACCATCGCCTATAAAACGTTCTTGAAGTCGGGCGAATGGGAACTTTCAGCAGCAATGGGTATGTTTAAGATGGGTATAAACTTTGTCTTGATGATTATAGGTAATATTGTCACCAAGAGAATAACGGGCTACAGTATGTATGCTTTCGATAATTAAGGGAGAGATTGTTATGAGTGAAAACGTAATGATTGAAAAGACGTTGCAGGCAAACGCACCTAGCAATAACGAAAAACCCGCCAAATTGCATAAGAAGAAAAAGTTTACTGTATACAGCGTAGTGGTTTACGGAATTTTAGGGATATTCTCCCTGCTTTGTTTCTTTCCGTTGGCGTACGTTTTGTTGCTTTCCTTCTCGACGGAAGCCGATTGGATGAACTCGACGTTGTTGGTTATCCCTAAGCATTTCCATTTTGAGAATTATAAGGCAAACCTGCTTGCAGGGTACATTCCGCAGGCGTTTGCCAATTCCATATTTTTGGTGGTGGCAAAAACCTTATTCCAGATGACGTTGACGTCCTTGGCGGCGTATACCTTTACCCGCAAAGACGTACCTGGGATCCGTATTATATTTACCTTGTTTGTAATCCCTATGTTCTTCGGCGGTGGGCTTTTACCGTTCTATTTAACGGTAAGGGCTACGACGGGTTTGAATACTTTGTGGGCGTTGATTATTCCGTTTGGTTTAAGCGGGTACAATATGATTGTTCTTCGAAACTTTTTCAGCGCAATCCCTGAAAGCGTCATCGAATCTTGTCGTATTGACGGTGCAAGTGATATACGTATTTTGGTGCAGTTCGTCTTGCCGTTGTCTAAGGCAGGGTTGGCAACGATTGCGTTGTTCTATATGGTAGGGACTTGGAATGAATGGTATTGGCCTTCCATTTTCTTGCAGGATATTGAAATATATCCTTTGGCATTGTTGGTGCGTCAATCGCTGAATCCGGGCGAACTGTCGGCAGATAGATGGAAAGGCGCCTATGATTCTACAAAAACCTACGGCGAAGGCTTGAATGCGGCAATGACGGTAATTGCTTTGGTGCCGATTTTAGCAATTTATCCTGTCTTGCAGAAATACTTTACCCAAGGTGTAATGGTCGGATCGGTAAAGGGTTAATTTAAGGAGCAAGAATATGAAACGTATATTACCTAGCTATCCTTTATTTGTGAAAGATCCAAACTTTTCTATTTGGATGGCTACGGAAGAATTGAATGAGCAGAATGTAGAAACCTGGTATGGGGAAACAAAACCTATATACGGCTTTTTGAAGACAAAGGGTGAATTCTATTGCTTTATGGGCAGTGCGGATAAATTTTTACCGTTTAACGTAAAGAAAGCAATACAAAAAAATATCAACGTAACGGCGTTTTCAACGGATTATGAATTTTTGTGTGGAAAGACGACGCTAAAACTGCGTTTTGTATCGCCATTGCCTTTGACGGATTTAGAGTTGCTCTCTATGCCTGTATGTTATATGGAATATGAAGTGGTGGGAGATCCTACTGCGGAAATTTCTATGTTCGTCAATAGAAATATTTCTTACAACGATATCCCTGAAACGTTTGATAAACGGGTGCGTGGCGGTGTCTTGCAATTGAACGGTTTTGAAAGTGCTTTTGTAGGCTTGGTTCGTCAAATGCCATTGTCCGTAGCGGGTGATTTGGTCGGCGCGGATTGGGGATATTTCTACTTGGCGGGCGAAGAAGCGTGGTTATTGGACGAACAAGAATTATTTGCGTTTTTGTCCAATGGTTACCGTACATTTGAAGCGGAAGGCGACGAGAAATACATGGGTGCCATCAACAAAGCGTGCAAGGGCGCCATTTTACTTGGATACGATGACCGAATTTCCATCGAATATTTCGGTGACTATCGTAAAGGGTACTATTTGGAAAACCATACCATTCTTGATGCCTTGACGGAGATGTGGTGTAATCGTGATGCCTGTGAACAAACGTTAAAGGCATTTGAGGAAGATTTAATCTCGCGGACTACCTTATATGGTAAAGCCTATCAAAACGTTTTATTTGCCTCGTTGCGTCAAAGTATTGCAGGGCATAAATTGGTACGAGATGGTCAGGGTAACATTTTATGGTTGTCCAAGGAATGCGGTTCTAATGGCTGTATCGGGACGGTAGACGTTTCCTATCCTTCCATGCCCTTGTATTTATTGTATAATCCCGAATTGGTTAAGGGTATGATGCGTCCGATTTTGGATTTTGCGCGTATGCCCGTTTGGTCGTATGATTTTTCTCCGCACGACGTAGGTACGTATCCTATTTGCGGTGGGCAAATTTACGCCATTTGGCAGTTGAAAAATAAATATCACGCAAAGTATGGCGAAGGCGGTTTTTGGTCGAAGGTCAAGACGCATTTACCTTTTTACATGTTGCCTGAAAATTATCAGCCGTACGAATTTAAGATGCAGATGCCTGTGGAAGAATGCGCGAATATGCTGATTATGTTTTTAGCGGCATATCAAGCGGATAAAGATATTTCTTTCTTTGAATGTAACAAGGATTTGTGTGCAAAATGGGTAAAATATCTTGTAAAATACGGCTTAAAGCCCGGTAATCAGCTTTGTACGGACGATTTTGCAGGGCATCTTGAAAATAATATCAACTTGGCGATAAAAGCGACGGTGGGCATTGCTTCTTACGCTCAGCTGTTATTTGAAAGCGAGGAGAATGAAACGGCTCAAGAATACCGTAAAATCGCTGAAACGTTTGCAGTGGAGATTGCCAACTTTGCAGAAGGAAAAACACACTTACCGTTGACCTGGGATTCTGGGGATGATACGTTTGGATTGAAATATAATTTCGCTTTCGATAAAATACTTGGGCTCAACTTGTTTGACCGTGCGTTGTTTGAAAAGGAAGTGGATTATTATCTTTCCAAGGCGGAACGCTACGGTATACCTTTGGATAACCGAAAGATGTACACCAAAAACGATTGGCTTTTATGGGTAGCTCGTTTGACTAGCGATATTCAAAAGCGTATGGTGATTATTGATATGGTGGACGATTATTTGAAAACGTCCCCTGATCGTATTCCTTTTGGCGATTGGTATGAAACACAAGACGGCGTTCACCACGAATTTAGAGCTCGCACGGTACAAGGCGGTTGCTTCATTTTGCTGATTTAGGGGTATAAGATGACGACCTATCAATTTATTTGTGAAAATATTGATAAGACGAGTAGAGTATATACAAAACGTCCCAAGGGAAAAAAGTCCTTGATTGGCTTGCCTTATCCATTTACAAGTCCTTGCATAGAAGGAATTTTTCAAGAAACGTATTATTGGGACACATACTTTACCAATAAAGGACTGTTGGAAATTGGCAGGCAAAAACAGGCGGTAAATAATGTAAAAAATTTCCTGTATTTGTTAACGAATTACGGGAAAATCCCCAATGGGAACCGAATGGATTATTTAAGCCGTTCACAGCCACCCTTTTTAGGGTTGATGTTAGAAGATATTTTACAAAACGCCCCCAACGCCCTTTCCTTGCAGGAAGCGTTTGACGGCTTAGAGCTGGAATTGGCATTTTGGAATACAAAGCGTATTTTGTCCAATGGGTTGAACTGCTATGGTTGCGATTTACCCGAAAGCGAGTTGGCGCGAAAATTGCACGTTACGGGCTATCGAAAACGTACAGGCAAAAAAGTGGCTTATACGGTGGGAAATGCGCGTAATATTTTGTGCGAGTGCGAGTCGGGTTGGGATTTTTCTCCCCGATTTGACCTACAATGTAGTGTTTGCAATCCCATAGATTTGAATTGTTTGTTGTATAAAGATGAAACGTTATTGTCGGCATGGGCGGAGCGTTTAGGGGACGAGCAAAAGTCTCAATTTTACGCGAATGCCGCGCGGGAAAGAGCAGGTAAAATTCGTACGCTGATGCGTAAGGAAGGGCTATATTTTGATTATAACGTAGCCAAAGATTGTTGTTGTGAAACGCTGTCATGCGCCTCGCTTTTTCCTTATTTTGTAGGGCTTGACGACGATATAGCGGGCTTTCAAAAGGCTTTGACTTATTTGGAACGCCGTTTTGGGGTAGTGGCTTGCGCTTCACAGGAAAACTGTTATCAATGGTCAGCCCCGAATAGTTGGGCGCCATTGAATTTCGTTGCGTTTTTCGCCGCGAAACGTTTATCGTTGACGGAAGTTGCGTTGCGCATTGCCAAGAAATATATAAAGGCAACGGATAAACTGTTTGCGCAGACGGGCAAGCTGTGGGAAAAGTATAATGCTGATAATGGCGAGTTGGATCATACGTCCGAATATGGAACGCCCGATATGTTGGGTTGGACGGCAGGCGTTTATATTGTATGTAAAAATACGTTAGAAAAAATTGGATAAGGGGAAAAATATGAAAGCGTATGAGCTGATAAACCTGAGAATTATCTTTTTCGACGCAAAGGAAATTATTACAAATTCGCTCAATGAAAACGTTGACGATTTGGGCGGTTGGAACAGCGATTGGTTTTAAGGGAGAAAATGTATGAAAAAGCATATTGTACATAAAGCTTTTCTTTTATCTTTAACGACCTTGATGACTTTTGCCGTCTTGGGCGGTGTGAAAGCCTTGGCCGCGACGGCGGAGACTTCGACCGTTTATGTAAACTCCACGGGCAAAGATTACGGGAAAGGAACGGAAAGTGCGCCTTATCGCACGTTAGAGCGCGCATTGGAAAAGGTAGTGGACGGCGGGACGATTGTATTACAAGATACAGTTACGCTTACGGAATGGACGGAACATGGAAAAACGGTGACCATTACCGGCGGGAATTTAGACGCAACGGCATTGTACTCGCTACAAATTTACGATAACGTGACGTTTATCAATATCGGTTTGAAGGTGAATGCTGAAGAATATATTTGCGCAAACGGTTACGCGCTCGTGATGGGGGAAGGCGTTTCGTTAAGTAATGCGGTGGACGTTTATGGCGGCGGCGCAGACGGGACGACGGTATCGGGTACGAGTTTAACTTTACTTTCGGGTACGTATAGATGCGTGTACGGCGGTAGCTTGCGCGGAACGGTTGATGGTGATACGTATCTCACCGTAGGCGGAACGGTCAATGCAAATATCGACGCATTTAATCATGACGGTTCACAATATTTCTTCGGCGGCGGTTACAATGATAGTATTACGGGTAGTACCTATTTCACATTTGGCGGCGACGCGAAGGCAGTGCATTTGTTCGGTGGTTCCAACGATGGGGGGACGATTGGCGGCAGTACAAACTTGACGGTCGAAGGCGGTTCTTCTATGAGTATGTACGGCGCAGGCAGAAATGCGGATATGCATTGTGACGCCAACACGAAGATTACGGGCGGAAAATTCGAACAAGTATTTGGCGGTAGCGAACGCGCGAATTTGACAGGTCACGTAAATTTGCGCCTTTTGGGCGGTGAAGTTACTCGTCGCATTTATGGCGGTTCGTATAATGACGGTACAAGCTATAAGGTCAGCGATGGAATTGTGCTTACCTTGGGAGACGTAAAAGTTAGCTATACTTCGTCCAATTCGGATAAAGGTGTTTATGCTCGTTCGCGTTATAAAGGGGACGTGGAAGATTCGCAAATTGTGTATGCAAGCGCAACGGCGTACAGTACATATAAAGACAAAGTTGGCGGAGAAGATTGGGGGGCAAGTTATATAATGGGCAGTACTTCGGCAGCGGATACTTACCATTATTATACGTACGAGATAACGGACAGTACGATTACGCAGACTTGTGCCGTTCATACGGATTTTTCTGCGCAGGCAACGATTTGCATAGATAACGGCGCGTTGCAATACACAGGAGATAAAGTTGCGCCCGTTAGTGTTTGTTGCGACGATGAATGGGAGTATGATATCCCAAGTATTTCTTATCAAGACAACGTACTCCCTGGTATGGCGAAATCCTATGTAGACGTGGGGCAGGTACGCGTTGAAAAAGAATTTTTTATTGTGGAAGCGCCTACGGTGCTGGGTGGTAGCGTGCGCTTATCCGAGCCTGCGGGGTTGCGTTTTCAATCGAAAGTA
>JBGVRC010000044.1:0-8478 GCA_045128055.1 Candidatus Scatosoma sp.
GCGCAAACAAAAGAAGTTGTTTCCATTGTAAATGATAGGAAAAAGGCAAGGAGTGACTGGGATGAAATCAAAAACAAAACTGATACTTGATGAATTGCAAAAGCTTTTTAACGGAAAAGTTGATGCTTTTGAATTTTCTTGCTATTTTTCAAGATTGGTTTTCGAAAACTATGATGAAATTGAGCGAGAACATGATGGCTTAGCATATTATCTTGACCAGGTTGTTCCTGATATATGCGCCGAGGGCGAGCCTGGCTTTAATCCGACTCATATGATTGAAGAACTAAAGAAGGTTTACGAAAAAGTAAAAGCATTTTGCAATTGACTGCAAAGTGCTTTTTTAATACAAAAAATAAGGAGGTAGAGTTATGTATTGCGAAGAACCTAAGACGGTGATGCCAGGTGAGGGAAAACATTTGCGTTCCAGCTTGGAAACTATGGATTATGACATTTCCGTTGACGTGCATATCTGTTGTAAGCAAGGCGCAGAAACGGCAGCGAATGAACGCGCCGCGGAATTGCTGGGCAGTATTTCCACGCAATTGAACGTAAAAAAGTAAAATGAAAGGGTGACAAATTGTCACCGTTTGGCAAACAGGATAATCAAGGACAACGTTGCGGCGCTGTCCTTTTATTATGGTAAAAAGCGGCTACGGCGATATGTGGCAAAACATAAAAATCTCGGAGCGGAGCGAACCGTGACGAAAAAGTGTAAGGAGAGTATTTTATGATCAAGAGAGAAGATTTAAGATTGGCTAAAAATTAAAAAAATTCCAAAAACAAGAAAAAAAGTGGTTTTCAGGTGTTGAAATTTTCAAAAATATATGTTATACTAATTCTTGGTATAAGGGATTTTACGGTAAAAATGCTATTTTTCGCAACCAAATACCCATTACAAACAGCAAAATATTATTTTTGGAGGAATTCATAATGACAATTTCGTCAGAAGTTCAAGAGATGTACTGCGTTGCCAAAGGCGCAGGCGTCGCTCGTCATGAAAACGCGCCTATCCCTGAAGAAGGCAAGTGGGTTCATGCAAAAGAAATCAAAGATATCAGCGGTTTCACGCACGGTATCGGTTGGTGCGCTCCTCAACAAGGCGCTTGTAAGCTTTCGCTTAACATTAAGCAAGGTATCATTCAAGAAGCACTCGTTGAAACGATTGGTTGCTCGGGTATGACCCATTCGGCTGCTATGGCTGCTGAAATTTTGCCTGGTAAAACGCCTTTGGAAGCGCTCAATACCGACCTTGTTTGCGACGCTATCAACACGGCTATGAGAGAATTGTTCTTGCAAATCGTTTACGGCCGTTCGCAATCCGCATTCTCCGATGACGGTCTTGTAATCGGCGCAGGTCTTGAAGACTTGGGTAAAGGTCACCGTTCGCAAGTTGGTACGATGTATTCTACCCTTCAAAAGGGTGTTAGATACCTTGAAATGGCAGAAGGCTACGTAACTCGTTTGGCGCTTGACGCAAACAACGAAGTTATCGGTTATGAATTTGTTTCTCTTGGTAAGATGACCGACTTCATCAAGAAGGGTATGGAACCTAACGAAGCGTATGCAAAGGCTATGGGGCATTACGGCAGATTCTCTGCGGAACAGGGCGCGGTTAAGTTCATCGACCCCCGTAAGGAATAATTAAGGAGGAAAAGATAATGGCTTTATTTGAAGGTTATGAAAGAAGAATTGATAAAATCAACGGCGTTTTGAAAGAATACGGCATTTCCTCCGTTGAAGAATGTAAAGAGATTTGTCTTGCAAAAGGTGTTGATTGCGATAAAATCGTTCGCGCTGGTCAGCCTATTTGCTTTGAAAATGCAGTATGGGCTTACACCGTAGGTTCGGCTATTGCTATTAAGAAAGGCTGCACGAAGGCTTCTGACGCTGCGGCTGCTATCGGTATCGGCTTGCAAGCTTTCTGTATCCCTGGTTCCGTTGCGCAAAACCGTTTGGTTGGTCTTGGTCACGGTAACCTTGGCGCGAAGCTCCTTTCCGATGAAACGGAATGCTTCTGCTTCCTTGCTGGTCACGAATCTTTCGCGGCTGCGGAAGGCGCAATTTCCATCGCTTTGAACGCAAACAAGGTAAGAAAACAACCCTTGCGCGTTATCCTGAACGGTCTTGGCAAGGACGCTGCTTAAATCATTTCCAGAATCAACGGTTTCACTTTCGTAGAAACAAAGTTCGACCACGCGACGGAAGAAGTTGAAGTTGTTTATGAAAAAGCGTTCTCCGACGGTCCTCGCGCGAAGGTTAAGTGCTACGGTGCTGACTCTGTACCCGAAGGTGTTGCTATCATGAAGCTTGAAAACGTTGGCGTTTCCATTACTGGTAACTCCACCAACCCTACGAGATTCCAACACCCTGTTGCTGGTACGTACAAGAAGTGGTGCGTAGAAAATGGCGTAGAATACTTCTCCGTTGCTTCCGGTGGCGGTACGGGTAGAACGCTTCACCCTGACAATATGGCAGCGGGTCCCGCATCCTACGGTATGACCGATACGATGGGTAGAATGCACTCTGACGCGCAATTCGCGGGCTCGAGCTCCGTTCCTGCTCACGTAGAAATGATGGGCTTGATCGGCGCTGGTAACAACCCTATGGTTGGTATGACGGTTGCTTGCGCGGTTGCTATCGAAGAAGCAATGAAAGCGTAAGCAGATAAATGCTTATAAAGAATTTAAGGACTTCTAAATTAAGGTTTAGGAGTCCTTATTTTTATTTATTTGTGTTTTGTTAATATTTTTTTATAAAGCACTTGAAAAATATGGAAAGAGATGTTATAATTAAATTAGTTAACATTTTTTGTGGATGAAATGCCACAATGGGGGGACTACTAATGAAAAAATGGATGTTGGCTTGTTTTTTGGCTGTTATTGCGTGTTTTGGCGGATTTGGGTGTCAATGCACCACACAGCAAAGCGGCGGAACGGAAGATAGCTCTAACAGCTCTGAGTATTCTTCTGTGGAAGAAAGTTCGAGCAGCGAAGAGCCGCACGTACATAGTTATGTGGAAAAAATAACCGATGCAACTTGCATTGCTGCGGGATATTCTACGTATACTTGTTCTTGTGGTGACAGCTATATGGGCGAGTCTTCACGTGCGGTGGGACATAGCTTTGGTTCTTGGTTTGAGAAAAAACCGTCTACTGAATTAGAAAACGGAATTAAATGTCGTCAGTGTGAAGTGTGCGATAAATATGAAGAAGCCGCTTTGCCTAAAACGGGTCACGAATACATAGCGTCAAAAACCGTTGCGCCTACCTGCGCAGAATACGGCTATACGCTCTATCAATGTACAAGTTGTGATGATAGCTATAAAGATGATTTTGTGGATAAACTTTCTCACGATGAAAAGATTAAAAAAGTAAACCCGACGTGTACAGAAGACGGTTACGTTGCGCATTCTTGCGAAAATTGTGATTTTTATTGTGTAACAGACTATATCCCTGCTATGGGGCATGAGTACGGAGAATGGTACACGATAAAAGAAATGGGCTGTACGGAACAAGGCGAAGAAAAACAAGAATGTTTGCATTGTGAAGAAATTAAGACGCGCAAAGTAGATCCGACTGGGCATTATTTTATTGTAGCGTCTATGGAAGACGTTGCCGAAGGCATAGAAACCGTTTACGAATGCGCGTACTGCGCGGAAACGCAAACTATACTTACGCAAATTGACGAAGAAGAAGCCCAGCAAATCGCAAATGAAGACGTAACGATTGTTGAACAAAATGAAGATTTTGCTTTCGTTGTAACAGCGAAAGGGGGCGAAAGCGTAATAAAGGAAGAACTTTCCATTATTGACGCTTATTTCAAAGGGACGGAATACGAAGACTGTAAACCGATTGTACAATTCTATCGTTTGGATAAATTAACGGACGTGCCAAATGCTTGGATTGTTTCGCCTGATAATGATACTACGGAAGTTGACGAAGCAGGCAATCCGTATTACGAAAGCCAGTATTATGAAAATGGTACAACGTTTGTTGCTCGTATGGGCGAAAACGTGAAGCTTTACGGTTATTATGACGCGGAAGATAACTTTGTGCGTTGCAATGGCAGTACCTTGACGTTTGGCATTAAGGCGGAAGAAAGCAAGGAAAATGTTATAAAATTAAAAGAAGACGCTGAAAATCCTATTTTATTTTTGCGTACGTTAGAAAATGAAAATCCTGGTTATTATCCGTACACGCTTTCTATGGAAGAAGATTCGGATTTTGTATATTTAAAATTGCAAAAAATTGACGGGATTGAAGTAGGCGACATTTTATTTATCGGGGAAGCGGAAACGTTAGAAGAAATCTTTACCTGTGGAGAAGAGTGTTGCTTTGGTAAAGTATCGTCAATTTATATGGACGGGTATGAAGATTATATCCTTGCTTTGTCTTGTCCGGATTTAGAAGAAGTCTTCTCGGAATTAGACGTTAGCTATGACGAAGAGATTAATTTTGACAATTACCCTGAAGTACAGCAAGTTATTGAAGAGCAAGCGGTAGATGCGTTATATGCAAGTGAAGATTTTGCGAAGTTTATTGCTGTAGCAGACACAACGGTACAAAAATATTATACAGACCGAAATTTATCGGCAAGTACGTTGACGGAGGCAAGCTTTAAAGATAAAGTACAGATAGACAAACCGTCCGTTAAGGTAAACGGCACGACTATTTCGATTACTCTTGGCGGTCATTATAAAAATGAAATCAAGACGAAGAACGGTAAATCGCTTGGTGAATTTAAAATTGATTTTACGGCAAAAGCAAGCGTGAGCTTTAACTTGTCGGTAGATTATAGGCTGAAATATAAAAGAATATTGTGGGTTATTGACATTCCCGTTGGGATTAAGTATTTTGATATTAGCTTAACGCAACGTGATACTTTCTCCTTTGATTTTTCCGTAGATTTCAACGTGGATTACGAGTTGGATAAAGATTACGCGCAAAAATACGTTTATCACTCCATTAGTAAAAAAATTCACGTGGCGGAATGTCACTACGTAAAGAGAACTGACCCCAGCAGAGTAATTCCCATTAAAGCGGAAGAATTGTCGGATTACGTGAAAAAAGACGGTTTTACGACTTGTATGATTTGTCAACCCGTTGACGGTTTAAATCGAGCTGCATTCATTATCAATACGGCAACGAGCGTTGTGCATTGTTACGATTGTTATGACGTTGAATATCAAATGAATGCAAGCAACAAGCAGGTATATTACGGTAACATTAAAAAATTGCAATCAAAGGGATATAAATATTGCGAAAGATGTCAGCCTGAATTAAAGGATAAGCGTGATTTTGAAGAAGAATTGCTTTCCACGATGGAATATAGTGATTGGAGCGATCAAGTAAGCAAAATCAAAGAGTGGGCGAAGAATTCGGGTAGCGAAGAGTATAAACAGTCGGGGATGAAGCTTTGTGATCTTCATCATGTTTTCGGCGGGATATTTACGGCTAACTTTGAATTGCGGTTGGTATTAAGCTTTAAATTCGAAGCGCACTTGGATTATCATTATTCGCAATCTCACACCAACGTTTATGGTATTCGTGTAGAAGGGGGATCGGTAAGACCGTATTCCAGCCAAACGTCTTCTGAACTGCAATCGGAATTGACAATTGTTGGTAGTATGGACTTCAAAATTGGCGTGAATGCAAATGTTTATGTTAGTATTGCTGGCTTATCCCAATGGGTACGCGCTGGCTTTACGGCAGAAGCTGGGCTTTACGTTGACTTGGATGGCGTAGCTAATATATCCAATAAACCCAACGTAAACAATTATGCGGCGGTCTATTTTGAAGCAGGACCATACGTGGACGTAAAAGCGTATTATAAATTGTTTGGTTGGAATGGTGAAGAAACCATTTATTCCAAAAAATTCCCGATATTTATTTACGGTTACGAAAAAGCGTATTTTGGTTACGTAAATGAATTTGAAACTATTGACGTATCCGAAGGGAAATACACTTTGGATTTGGAAGAATTGTTTACGTTGCACTATTATGACGTAAAGAATCAAAAAGCTGGTACAAAGAATCCTTTTGTAACGAAGATTACGATTCCTTTCCAGTCAAAACCTACGGTCACCATTACTAATTACTTAAATTATTACGCGAATAAATATATCACGTTTGAAGACGGCACTTATTGCCAAATCAAAGATGGGGTAATTACGGTCAAAGAAGGCGCGCCTTGGAAGTTTACGGACACTTTAATTATAGAGATTCCGCGCACACCCGGTTTAGATACATATAAAAAGGGAACTTCTGCGTTCTTCTTGGAAAGATTGGAGATAGAAATTGTTTACGACGCTACGCCGCCGCATGAACATGCATTTGGCGAGTGGATTACCGTAACGCCTGCTACGTGTATGGAGCAAGGGCTGGAACGTCGTGATTGCTTGGGTGATGAATGCGAAGAGTTTGAAACGCGTATCACGGAAAAGGCGGATCATACCTACTCCGAAATTAAGTTCGATGATGAGCAGCATTGGTATGAATGTATTTGCGGTGAAGTAAAGGACAATAGCCTTGAATTGCACTATGGCGGTGAAGCTACAACGACGGAAAAAGCGGTTTGTTCGATATGTAAGCATAAATATGGCAAACTGAAAATACCTGAGTTTATCATTGGGCCTGAAACCTACGAAAAGCGTTCAGATGGTACGATTGATTTTGGCGCATATCCGCAAAGTAAAGTAACAGACGCTAATGTTGCGGCTTCGTTGACGGATTTAGCGGGAGCGTTGCCTACGGCGAATAACACGCAAAATTGGACGTCTTATAAATATTATTTAGAAGGTAGCAATGCCATCGATTATATGTGGTATATCGACCTTGAATATGGGGACGGCAAATATCGTGGGGTATACTTTACGGAAAATAGACCTTATTATCCTTCGTATAGCGGGGTGAGCAGCTATCAAGATGACAATGGCTATGTAGTAGACAAAGTATACTGGTTTGAATGGGAAGTCTTAAATTGGACGATATTAGAAGAACAAGATGAAACAGCTTTCTTGCTTTGCAATAGCGTTATTGACAGTCAAAACTATGACGATGGCGCAAACAATTACGCGGAAAGTATTATTCGTAAATGGTTAAACGAAAGCTTTTACGCGACAGCATTTACGTCTTTGCAACAGGGATTGATAGCCACAACAAACGTGGACAATAGCGCGAAGAGTACCAATCCATACGGCGAAGAAACCTATTGGAATGGCGGCGTGAATGAAAATGCATGTGAAAACACCAACGATAAAATCTTCTTGTTAAGCGAAGAAGAAGCGACCAACCCGAATTACGGTCTTGGTGAAAGCGGTAGACGTACGAAGAGTGCGAGTGATTACGCGCAAAGTCAAGGTTGTCAGAAAAATTCGAATGGAAACGCGGGTTGGTGGCTGCGTTCGCCTAACTTCTTTAGCGTAGATTACGTGCGTTACTGTGATGATTTTGGTGGCGCATCGGGAAGCGAAGATGTTACGAGTACAAACTATGGTATTGTGCCAGCGTTAAAAATTATTTTGTGATTTAAAAAGGGCGAGTTTTCTCGCCTTTTTTAATAGGAAATTATTTGTGTAAATGCTTGAAAAACAACTTTTCTTTTGTTATAATATAAACAGATTATATTTGGAGCAATAAAATGATTTTATATTACGTAAGACACGGAGATCCGATATACGACCCCGATAGCTTGACGGAGCTTGGTTACAAACAAGCCAAAGCTTTGGCGAAACGTTTTTCTTTATACGGCTTGGACGAAATTTATTCTTCGCCTTCTAATCGCGCAAGACAAACCGCGCAGCCTACGTGCGAAGCTCTCGGTTTGGAAATGCAAATTTGTGATTGGGCGGACGAAGGCCGCGCTTGGGCGGATACGCACGTTATAAAAGAAGATGGGAAGGGGGGATGGGGATTTCAGCATCAAAAAACGATAGAATCCTTTAATAAACCGAGCGTACGGGCTTTGGATAAAGAATGGTATAAACACCCTGATTTTGCGGGGACGGCTTTGGAAAAAGGAACGGCAAGAATTGATAAAGCTGTGGATGAATTTTTGCTCTCGCTTGGGTATCAACACGATAGGGTAAATTGCTGTTATCGCCAAGTGAAAAAAGCTCCGCAGCGAGTAGCGTTATTTGCGCATCAGGGCGCAGGAATGCTAATTTTAAGTAGCGTTTTAGATATTCCCTATCCAATGTTTTGTAATCGCTTCGATTTTGGGCACAGCTCGGTTACGGTGATTGCGTTTAGTGAAGGGGAAGGGGCTGTTTATCCCAAAGTTTGTCAATTTTCAAACGATTCACATTTATACAAAGAAGGGATTTTAACGGGATATAACAACGGAATGGATATTTAAAGAAAAAGCGCCTTTCGGGGCGCTTTTATATCTAATTTATAGTATATTTTTACAGTCTCTCGCGGCAACGCAACAAAAAAGCACCCCAAAGGGTGCTGTTGTGGTGGACGCGAGAGGGCTCGA
>JBGVRC010000045.1:0-53911 GCA_045128055.1 Candidatus Scatosoma sp.
TAAGATCAGGTATGGCTACTGGTATGAGTGCTGTTGTTACAACAACTACTGAAGAAGGAATTACATTAGAAACTGAGTGTATTGGTAAAGTATATGGACCAGATGAGTTTGATTCTAATCGTTGGACTGTTTATGGAGAACCTAATACAGAGTTAGTTATCGATAAACCAGGGACAGTAGAACTTACTTGTGCTACAGTTGTTAATAGAATTCCTGATGTATTAAAGGCAGAAGCTGGATTTGTCCCAACATCTAGAATGGGAGAATTAAAATATAATTCTAAATAAAATGCTAAGATAACTTAGTGTTTTTTTTCTTTTAAAAAGTATAGTAAACAAGCAAAAAATGTTACAAATTCACATTTTCACAAAACTTCACATTGCTAAGCCAGGATAAGGCGTACTGCCATAACTACGGTGTAGAAAAAATAAATCACCCAAGGCAAAGCGTGCCCTGCTACCAAGTCCCAAAAATCATGTACGCCGACGGAGAAGCGTAAATATGCCAACAAAATGGCTGCCAACTGCAAAAAAAGCGCAATCGGCAAGGAAAAAGGGAAAAACGCCATGGCAATCGCTTGCGCGCACGCAATATGTCGGCTGGGGAACGAACCGTATTCCGAGCCCTTTTTTTCAATCATCGGCGTAATTCCCGCGCCCTTTTCGCTGTACGGACGGGGACGCGCGATAAAAATGCGAAGCGCGGAAACGGTGATAAGGGTGCAAAGCGGCAAAAATACAAAGTACGCCAAATCCTGCTGAAAAGCTTTTTTAGAAAATGCAATATAGACAAAAAAACCTGCGTAAAAAGCCAAAAACAGATAGGGCAGGTATCGATTGAACGGCAAAATCAGCTTTTTTAAGGCAGGTCGGCGTTCGATAAATTTTGCGTTTTTTTCATATAAATCTACGTATCTCATACCCCTATTATAGCACGCCTTACATAAAAAAGCAATAGCAAAGCAAGAAAAAACCTTTCGGTATTTTCCGAAAGGTTTTTTGCCGTAATAACGTTCGGCTTGCGTGTGATTTCATTTTAAAATCCGCAATTATTCTTTATCTTTTTGCGCGTCCGCGATAATTTTATCCACGAGCATAGGGGGCACGTCTTCATAGCCAAGGAATTCGGATACGAACTTACCGCTACCGCGGGTCAACGAACGAAGCTCCATCGTATACGTCTTGATTTCCGCAAGGGGAACTTCGGCGGTGATGATAGCGCGATCGCCTTCGGTATCCGTACCCATGATACGGCCGCGGCGTTTATTGATGTCGCCCATAACGTCGCCGAGATAATCAGCGGGAACGGCAATCTTCAACGAATAAATGGGTTCGAGAAGCACGGGTTTCGCGTTCTTCAAGCCTTCTTTAAAGGCGATGGAAGCCGCCATCTTAAAGGAAAGTTCGTTGGAGTCAACGTCGTGATAGCTACCGTCATACAAAACAGCCTTCAAGCCCGTTACGGGATAGCCCGCCAAAGGCCCGTGTTCCATACTTTCGCGCAAGCCCTTTTCAACTGCGGGGAAGTAGTTCTTGGGTACAGCGCCGCCAACGACTTCTTCGTCAAATACAAATTCTTCTTCGCTGGGGGAGAAACGAATCTTACAATGCCCGTATTGACCGTGGCCGCCCGATTGTTTCTTATGCTTACCTTCCGCTTCCGTCGTGCCACGGATAGTTTCGCGGTATGCAATCTTCGGTTCGGAAAGCTTCATATCCACGCCATAGCGCGCTTTTACTTTCTTTGCAAGGAGTTCAAGCTGAATATCGCCTTGTCCGCCGATAACCATTTCGCTCGTTTCCGCGTTCTTTTCAATCGAGAAGGTGTAATCTTCTTCTTTAAGCTTCGCAAGGCCTGCAAACACTTTGTCTTCTTCGCCCTTCTTTTCCGCCGCAACCGACAGAAACAAGGTAGGCTTCGGGAAATAGATAGGGGAGAATTTCACTTTCGCGTTCAAATCGCAAAGCGTATCGCCCGTGTTGGTGTTGTTAAGCTTATTCACCGCGCCGATGTCGCCTGCCGCCAACTGGTCAACAGCTTCCATCTTCTTGCCGCGAAGTACGTAAATTTGACCGATTCTTTCTTCCGTTTCGGTGTTGGGATTCCAAACCGTCGAACCGCTCTTCAAAACCCCGCGGAAGCTCTTCAAATAGCTAAGCTTGCCCGAGAAGGGGTCGATAACCGTCTTAAATACCTGCGCAGCGAAAGGCGCGTCCGCTTCGGTATGCAAGGAATAAACCGTACCCTTGTCCAAATCTTCCACCATCGTGTTAAGGCGTTCGCGCGCCAAAGGCATATAGGTAACGATTTCGTTCAAAAGGTTGATAACGCCGCGGTTGGTAAGCGCAGAGCCCGCCATTACGGGAATGGTGTTTACGGAAGCGATACCAAGACGAATACCGCGGATGGTTTCTTCTCTGGTCAATTCGCCTGCTTCGAAATACTTATCCAACAAAACTTCGTCGTTTTCAGCCGCCGTTTCCATCAGTTGCGCCTTCATTTCTTCTACCTGGTCAGCCATATCGTCGGGGATAGCGATTTCTTGGGGGCCGGTATCCTTGAAAAGGTACGCTTTTTCTTGCAATGCGTTGATGCAGCCTTGCATTTTGCCGCCTTCCATAATAGGAATTTGGATGGGAGCAAGCTTGCCCGAATATTTCGCCTTCAAAGCTTGAATCGTGCCGAGATAATCCGCGTTTTCTTTATCCATACCGTTGATGAAGATGATAAGGGGTTTACCAAGCTTCAAGCAATAATCCACGATGGATTCCGCGCCGATGGGAAGAACGCCGTTTGCGCCGATAACGAGCAAAGCCCCGCCTGCCGCGCGCAAGCCTTCGTTGCGTTCGCCTTCGAAATCGTAATAACCGGGCAAGTCGAGAAGGTTAATCTTAACGTTTTTCCAGGTCAAATTCGAAACGGAAGTATAGATAGACATCTTCTTGGCTTTTTCAAGGTCGTCGTAATCGCTTACGGTCGTCCCGTCCAAAACCTTACCCATACGGTCGATAACGTTCCCGTTATAAAGCATAGCTTCCACAAGCGTCGTTTTCCCTTCGCCGCTGTGGCCTACGACCGCAATGTTACGGATGCTCTCAAAATTTGTGCTCATAATAAAAATCCCCCTGTTTGTGCGTGTATTTTATCGGTAAATTTGGGGCGTGGAAAGTGACTTTGGTTTCTCTCCTTTTCCAAAATACATACCCTTTCCACAAAGAACCGATAATTACAACCATTATATTATACTTTTTCACATTTTTCAAGGGGGTTTTTGAAAAAAGTTTGCTATTTTTCCAAAAATTTTCAACTTTTTTCGTGTTTTTACCCAAACCACAGCCTTTTTCCCGCCCACAAAGCCCGTTTGTGTTGACAAAATCCGCAAAACCCATTATAATAATGTCGAATAAAAAAAGGACAAACGGTATGATTTATCTCGACCACGCGGCAACCACGCCGCTCGATACAACGGTTTTTGAAAAAATGACCCCGTATTTTTGCGAAAATTACGGCAACGCCGATTCTCCGCACGCTTTGGGCAGAAAAGCGATGAACGCGGTGGATTTTGCGCGCGATACCATAGCTGAGCTCATCGGCGCAAAGCCCAACGAAGTGTACTTTACTTCGGGCGGCACGGAAAGTGATAACTGGGCGATTTACGGCGCGGCGCAGGCGCAAAAAGAACAAGGAAAGACGCATATTATTATTTCCGCCATCGAACATCACGCGGCGATTGCGGCGGCGGAAAAATTGCAAAAGGACGGCTTTACAATCAGCTATGTTTTGCCAAATGCAGGGGGCAGGGTCGAGTTGAACGCCGTAAAAGCCGCTTTTACGGACAAAACGGGGCTCGTCGTTTGTATGTACGTCAACAACGAAACGGGGGCGGTGCAGCCGATAGAAGAAATAGCGGCTTACGCCCACGAAAAAGGGGCTTTGTTCTTCACCGACGCGGTGCAGGCGGCTCCGTATATAAAGATAGACGTAAAAACGCTCGGCGTGGATATGCTTTCGCTCTCCGCGCATAAATTTTACGGCCCGAAAGGGGTGGGCGTGTTGTATATTAGAAGCGGAGTTCGTGTAAAGGGCTTGGTTGTCGGCGGCGAGCAGGAAAGGGGCTTGCGCGGGGGCACGAGTAACGTAGCGGGCGTAGTCGGTTGCGCGCGCGCATACGAAAAGACCGTGCGAGAAATGGACGAAAACAATGCCAAAATAGAAAAAATACGCCAAGCGTTTTTAGAAGAATTTTCCACGCTTGACGGAGTGAAAATCAACGGTGAACGCGTACCTGCCCTGCTCAATTTACAAATTGCAGGGGTAAACAACGTCGATTTGGTATACGCGGCGGACTTGCAGGACGTATGCATTTCGGCAGGCGCGGCTTGCGCCAGCGCGTCCATAAAGCCCAGCCACGTTTTGCTGGCGATGGGATTGAGCGAAGAACAGGCAAAAAACAGCGTGCGTATCAGCTTTGGCAAGGATAATACAATAGACGAAGCAAAACAAGCCGCAAAAATTTTAAAAGAAATTATCGCTCGCTTACGCGGCTAATTACGTCGTTGTCATTCTGGAGCGTAGCGATAGAATCCTAAATAGACTCTATCATTTCGCTACCGCTTATTTCAGAGTGACGCACACCCACGTTACGTCATACCGAGCGAAGCCATTAGGCGCAGTCGAGTGTATCTCCTTCATCAATAAGATACGCTCCATTCCATTCGTTTCACTCATTTCAGTGGGTATGAGCCACTCTCAAAATCTTTCTCAAAATCCACACGCCCACACAGTCGAATACTATTTCGCAATGACGGAAAATATACCGAGATAAAAACGAAAAATTGCAATCAAAAAAGAGCCCTGAAAGGCTCTTTTTTGTTTTTGATTTCAATAAAACGTTACGCTTCTTTAATCGCGCCAACAGGGCAGGTGTCCACGCACGCGCCGCATTCTACGCAAGCGTCACCGATTACGTAAATACCCTTCGCGTCGTCCATTGCAATCGCGCCAACAGGGCAAGCGTCCGCGCAAGCACCGCATGCCAAACATTCATCAGAAATGATATATGCCATAATAGTTTACCTCCGATTTTTTGCTTTTGCACAACCATTATACCACATATTTTTCAATTAGTAAAGGATTAGACAAAACTTTTTCCACCCAAAATTACATTTTTTTGGCTGTATGATATTACAAAGTTGTTATCCCATCAATACAAATAACTTTTTGGGCAGGGATAAATATGCTCCAATCACGTTCTTTTTTAATCATTTTCCATTGTGTAATGGTACCATTAAAAGTAATTTGTTGTAAATGTTTGCACCAAGCAAAAGCTTCTTTGCCAATGAAGATTACGCTGTTGGGTATTGTAACGCTTACCAAGTTATCGCAACTCTCAAAAGCCTTTTTTTCGATAACGGTAACACTATTTGGAATGACAAGCTTTTTTATTGTTAAATTCATGGTATATTCTCTTTCTTTGATTTTTAACGTTCCGTGTGGAATGATAAGTTCTTGAATATCGTTTAAGGACGTGTCGCTTGTGTTTTTGTTTGCAGGTACTTTTTCGATTTGGTTTATATTTGTTATTGCAGTGGATTCTTTTGCTTGTGTAAGAGTATTGCTATTTTGCAATAAACAAGAAATTTTCTTTAAGTAATAAATGTGTAAGATTGGATAAGAAAACTTTTGTTTTAATGCTATATAAATAAGCGGGGATATAAGTATTGCGCCCCAAAAAACAAATCCGATTGCATCTTCGGCGATTAATGCGACTATAAGTCCTACGACGAAGCAACAAATAATATATACAATAGTTGCAATCTTGGGGATACGTACAAAGTCTTTGAAGTATTCTTCCGCATCATCTAAAATTTGTTGTTCTAAACGTGTAAAGCCAAATTTCATAAAAATCTCCTTGTAATAAAAAAGTGTCGTAACGCAAAACGAAACGACACCTGTAAAAATGTCCTTCCCGCTTTGCTGCGACACAATTTAATTAACAACTGAGTATAACTTGAAAGTTGTAACGCGAAAAAGATACACTTCTACCCAAGAAGTATACTTCAAGTTACATTCAGTTATTAAATTATGTCGCAACCATATTATACCACACCTATTTTTACTTTGTCAATAATTTTCATAAAAGCCGTTGTTTTGATTTTTCATCGCCCCCCCTGTCATACCGACTGAGCGCAAGCGAGTGGAGCGTATCTTTCTACCGTCATTCTGGAGCGTAAGCGATAGAATCTCAAATAGACTCTATCATTTCGCTGTCGCTCATTCCAGAGTGACATACCCACGCCTTGTCATACCGACTAAGTGGGCGAAGCCCACGCATGGAGCGTATCTCAAAATTCATTCTCAAAATCCACCTACTTATACAGTCGAACGCAAACTAAAAAACGCACGAAAAGACGTAAGACTTGTCAGCGGAAACCTTCCGCATTAAAACACAGCTTTGCAAAGTAAAGGCTGGGCGAAGGGGCGCGCCCAGCCAAAACGAATATGTACACGCAATTATCGGGTTAAAATTCCGTTGCGGTCATCATATCAGGCGAGAAAACGCGAAAAAAGTTTTTAAGCTCTTCGTGTTTTTTGTTCAAACCCGATACGAGTCTTTCGAAAAGCCGCAAAAGCAGCTTATCGATGCCAAACAGACGCAAGATTCCACACAACTTCTCTTTCATATCTCATTCTCCCTGATTTTTTGCTTTTTGCCTTGACAAAGTCCGCGCCTTGGCGTTGCGCACCGCCGCTTCGCTTTGCTTGTCAAAGACAAAACCTTTTATGGGAATAGAGAAAAGATAGGCTTTTTCGTCCGTCGCGAGAAGTAGTATACTACACATTTTTTGTTTGTCAAGGGGGGACTGTCACCTTTTTTTGCATTTTTTCAAAAAATTTTTTCAAAGCGCCGTCAAAGTAAAAAATAAACTATGGTTAATCGCGGGCAGGGCTTGACTTTTTACGCTATTCGTTGTATAATATAAATTGGAAATTTATAAACGGACGGAAACGGTATGATTATTTTGGGGATAGACCCCGGTCTTGCGACCTTGGGCTACGGCGTAATTGAAAAGGACGAAAAGGGCAACTTCCGCGCCATCGATTGCGGAGTAGTGCTCACGCCCAAAGAAGAAGGCTTGCCCGTCCGTCTTGCTATTTTGGAAGAAGGTATACGCAAAATTTTGGACAAGTACCACCCCGACGAAGTGGCGATGGAAGAGCTGTTCTTTTCCAAAAACATCACGACGGGTATTGCGGTGGCGCACGCCCGCGGCGTGGCTTTGCTCACCTGCGTCAAAGAATGCGGCAAGCTGTACGAATACACGCCTATGCAAATCAAGCAAGCCCTGACGGGGTATGGCAAAGCGGATAAAAAGCAAATCCAATCGGTGGTCACTTCTATGCTTCGTTTAAAGGAAGTACCCAAACCCGACGACGCGGCGGACGCCTTGGCGATTGCGCTTTGTCACGGGTATGCCAGCCGCTTTGGCGAGCTGTTCGTCGTGGGGAATATGACGAGAACGAAGGGCAACAACACGGCTGTACCCGCAAACGATTACCAAGCCTTAATGGCGGCGGGGGCGAAGCGAAGCCGTAAAAAATCAAGCGGCGGCTTTTCGTCGGCGGCTACGGCAAGCGCGTTGCAAAAAGCGACGGGGATTGCAGGCGTAACGGGGGTAGGACGAGCGTCCTGCGTAACGATACCGCCGAAAAGCAAAACCGCAACAAAAAGCAAAAAAAATACGGATAAATAGGAGAGAATATGATAGCGTTTTTAAGGGGCAGGGTATTGACGACGACGGCGGAAACGGTGATTTTGGACGTAAACGGCGTCGGGTACGAAGCGTTTTGCACGGGTTCGGTATTCCGCAAAATCACGGTTGGCGCGGTGGCGGAGCTGTACACCTATTTGCAGGTAAAGGAAGACGGCATCACCTTGTTCGGGTTTGATACGCCGAAAGAAAAGGAGCTGTTTTTGAAGCTGATTTCCGTTTCGGGCGTTGGACCGAAGCTGGGTATTTCCATTTTAGCGGCTTTGTCCGCGGACGATTTTGCGTACGCTGTAGCGACGGCGGACGTGAAGCGTTTAAGCGCGGTAAAGGGCTTGGGCAAAAAGACGGCGGAAAAAATCGTTTTGGAATTGCACGGCAAAATTTCCGCGGCGGAAGTGTTGGGCGCAAGCGGCGACGATTTCTCGCCTACGGCGGCTGTGGCGGACGCGCCTGCGAAATTATCGGCTGTGGAAGAAGAAGGCGTTTCCGCGCTTATGGGCTTGGGCTTTACCAGAGCGGAATCCACGCAAGCGGTGAAAAAAGCCCGCGACAACGGCGCGAAGACGGTGGAAGAGATTATTATGCGCGCCCTGCAAGGCGTTTAAACGACGTATATGCGTCGGCAGCGTGACGCTGCACCCAAGTTGGTGTATCATGCACTCGTTTTTGAAGTTTGATGCGCATTAGGATAGATAAACTTATACAGTATAAAAGGTAAATCGATATGTTTGAAGATGAAGATTTTGGCGAAGAAAACTTACTCGTCAGCACAAAAACGGAATATGACGCGGAAGAAAACGTACTGCGCCCGAAAGCAATGTGCGACTACGTCGGTCAGCAAAAGGTAAAAGAAAATCTCGGCGTGTATATCGCGGCGGCGAAAGCGCGCGGCGAAGCGCTTGACCACGTGCTTTTATACGGCCCCCCGGGGCTTGGTAAAACCACCCTTTCGCATATTATCGCCAACGAGCTGGGCGTGTCGATAAAGCTCACCAGCGGCCCTGCCATCGAGCGTTCGGGGGATTTGGCGGCGATTTTGACCAACTTAAACGAAGGGGACGTGCTGTTTATCGACGAAATCCACCGCTTGAACAGAAGCGTGGAAGAAATTTTGTATTCCGCAATGGAAGATTACGCCTTGGATATCATCGTCGGGAAAGGTCCGTCGGCGCGGAATATCCGCTTTGCCTTGAAAAAATTTACGCTCATCGGCGCAACGACCAGGGTGGGTATGCTTGCCGCGCCCTTGCGGGATAGATTTGGTATCATCAACCGCTTGGAAATGTACACGCCGAGCGAATTGCAGGAAATCGTTTGTCGTAGCGCGCGGGCTTTGGATATTGCCATTGCGGACGATGCGGCGGCGGAAATTGCAAGGCGCAGCCGCGGTACGCCCCGTATCGCAAACCGACTTTTAAAACGCGTCCGCGACTTTTCGGTGGTGAAAGGAAATTCCGTCATCACGAGAGAAGACGCAAGGTTTGCCCTTTCCCGCTTGGAAATTGACGAGCTGGGCTTGGACGAAACGGACAGAAATTTACTTCGCGCCTTGATAGACAAATTCGGCGGCGGGCCTACGGGCTTGGAAACGCTCGCGGCGACCATCAACGAAGACGCGAACACCATCGAAGACGTGTACGAGCCGTATTTGTTGCAGCTTGGCTTTATTGCAAGAACGCCGCGCGGCAGAATTTGTTTAAAGGACGGCTATGCGCATATGGGTATGCAGCCGAGCATAAAAGCGCGCCGACAAATGTCGCTTTTTGAGTTTGACGATTAAAAGGAGTGGGGCAGGTACGCGTTGAAATTGCCCCAAACAAAAAAATGCAAGAAAAAGTACAGTATAAAAAAAGTGATTTTTATTATGATTTGCCCGAAGAGCGCATAGCGCAAACGCCCGCAGAGCCGCGCGATTCTTCCCGCCTTTTGGTGTATCATAAGGACGAAAAACGCATTGAAGATAAAATTTTCCGCGACGTAGCCGACTATTTGCAGGCAGGGGACGTTTTGGTTGTCAACAACACCAAGGTTATCCCTGCGAGAATGTACGCGAAAACGGCGCACGGCGGCGTGGTGGAAGTTTTGCTCTTAAAACGCTTTGATTTGAATACTTGGGAAGTGCTGATGCGCCCGGGTAAAAAGGGGAAAATCGGCGTGACGATGACGGTTGGCGACGAATTGTCTTTTACCGTCAAGGATATTACGGAATCGGGGGAACGAATCGTAGAATTTGCCTACGAAGGCGCGTTTGAAGACGTTTTATCCCGCGTAGGCACAATGCCCTTGCCCCCGTATATCAAGGAAAAGCTGGAAAATCAAGAAAGATACAACACGGTATACAGCAAAACGAACGGCTCGGCGGCTGCGCCGACGGCGGGCTTGCATTTCACGGACGAATTGCTTGCAAAGCTGAAAAATAAAGGGGTGCAGGTGGCGGAAGTGCTGTTGCACGTGGGCTTGGGTACGTTCCGTCCCGTCAGCGAAGATATTATCACCGACCACAAAATGCACTCGGAATTTTATCAAATCAGCAAGCAGTCGGCGGAAATTATCAATGCAGCCAAGGCGGAAGGCAGGCGAGTGATTGCCGTAGGCACGACTTCGGTGCGTACCTTGGAAAGCGTAGCCGACGAAAAGGGCTTCGTTCGCGAATGTAGCGGCAATACGGAAATTTTCTTGTACCCGCCCTATCAAATGAAGTGCGTGGACGCGCTCATTACCAACTTCCACCTTCCCGAAAGCACGCTTATCATGCTCGTAGCTTGTTTGACGGGCAGGGAAGAAATTTTGGACGTGTATAAGTATGCGGTGGAGAACAAGTACCGCTTCTTCTCCTTCGGCGACGCCTGTTTGATTGTATAACGCGTCGCATTTCTGCGTTGCGGCTCACTCACTTACTATCGGTAAGCTCCTTCGCCCCGCCTTGAACTGCTCGGTTCTACAACCAAACAATATCGCTCTATCCTGCTTCCCGTAAAATTCGGGGACGCCTGTTTGATTTTGTAAATCAAGCAAAGTAATAAGTAATAAGTAAAAGTGAATAGGTGCGGGGAAATATATGAATAATTCAGGGAAATATCGTCAATCGGAACAAGATTATTTGGAAGCGATTTTGGAAATTGCAAAGGAAGAAAAAATCGTCCATAGAATCGACATAGCCAAGCGTTTAAACGTATCGCAGGCGGCGGTGAACAAAGCCGTAAAAAACCTTTGCGAAAAGGGTTATGTGTACGAAGACGGTAAGCATTTGTATTTGAGCGAAACGGGGCTTTCGTATGCCGAAGCGGTGTTTGAAAAGCATTGTATTATCCGCGAATTTTTAATAAAACACGGCGTTTCGTCTGCTACGGCGGAGCAAGACGCTTGCCGATTAGAACATTTGATTTCCGATGAAACCTTCAAAATGATGAAAAAATTTATCGGAAAATAAGGGGATAAGAAATGAAAAAGAAATGGCTTTATAAAATTTTATTTATAATATCCGCTCTTTTGTTGATGTGCTTTTTTATTTCGTTTGGTGTAGATATATATAAATATGACGATTATAAAACTTCCGCACCGTTATATGCGTATGCGCTTGTGCGAATGATAGAATTTATCCTACCGAGCATAATCGTTTTTATAGTAGGAATGATTATTAAGAAAAAAAGCTGTAAATAAAAATTACTCTTTTTTATAATTAAATAAAATGTATAACGTGCCGACGGATTTTGCCGTCGGCGTAATTTTTTGTAAAATTTTTCAAAAATTTCTTAACTGTGGTTTATTTTTGTTTGACATAGGCATAAAATAATGGTATAATAACCACGAAATACGGTTATATCCGCTTTTTCTTTTACATAAAAACTTAACCGTGGTTAAGAAATTAAAAAGGGCGGCAAAGGAGAACAAAATGAAACTTTTATCAGACTTAAAAGTGGGAGAAAGCGGGGTTGTGACGGCGGTGAACGGCGAAGGCGCGGTGCGGCGCAGACTGTTTGATATGGGCATCACCCCTGGGGCGGGCGTATATTTACGCAAAAAAGCGCCCCTTGGCGACCCGATTGAAATTGCTATTCGCGGGTACGAGCTTACTTTGCGCAAAAGCGAAGCGGCGCACGTAGAGATTCAATAAGGCAGGTGATAGAATATGTTAAAATTTGCTTTGGCGGGCAATCCCAACTGCGGTAAGACGACCTTGTTCAACGCATTGACGGGGAGTACGGCGCACGTAGGGAATTGGCCCGGCGTTACGGTAGATAAAAAGGTTGGTACGTATAAAAAAGGGGAAACGCCCGTAGAAATTATCGATTTGCCGGGGATTTATTCCCTTTCGCCCTATACACCCGAAGAAGTGATTGCGCGTAATTTTCTTTTGGAAGAAAGCCCCGATGGGATTATCAATATCGTAGACGCGACGAACTTGGAAAGAAATTTATACCTGACCACCCAACTGATGGAAATCGGCGTGCCTATGATTTTGGCGTTGAATATGACGGACGTTTTGGATAAGCGCGGGGATAGGATAGACGTGCGGGCTTTGGAACGGCGTATCGGCTTGCCCGTGGTGGAAATTTCCGCCTTGAAGGGCAAAAACGTAGACGATTTGATGTCGGTTGCTATGCAGGCGATACAAAGCAAGTACGTGGGAACAAGCGTTTTGAAAAACAGCTTGCTGGGCTCGGCAATAGCCAACGCGGAGATTGCTTTGCAGCTTAAAGGCGTACCTGCCCCCTTGTTCCACGCGATAAAGCTTGTGGAAAAGGACGAAATCGAAGTAAAAAATCACCCTGCGGAAGCGCAGGCGGCAGAAGCGTTTATCAAAGAAAACGTATGTATGCCAAACGGTCAAGCGTGCGACGTGGAAGCGGAAATCGCCGACGCGAGATATAAGTACATAGCGACACATTTTTCTTCTACTTTGACAAGAGCAAGAAAACATAGCTACGATACCTTGACAAAGTCGGACAAAGCGGACAAAGTGTTGACCCACAAGATTTGGGGGTTGCCGATTTTCCTTGGTATTTTGTTTTTGATTTTCCATTTGACTTTCTCGGAAAACTTGTTCTTCTTGGGCTCGATAATTCCGTCGTTTGGCGAATGGGCGGGCGCGGAAGGGAGCGCCTGGAAAGGGATTTTGTTCGGCGGCGGTCTTAATTCTCCCGGGGTAATATTCTTCAACGCGATGGAGCTGATTACAGGCAAAATCGGGGAATGGCTGGCGCTTGGCTTGGGCGGTTTGGGCGCAAGCCCCGCCGTTTCGGGCTTGATAGTGGACGGCGTTTGGGGCGGTATTGCTTCGGTGCTTTCTTTCCTGCCGCAAATTCTCGTTTTGTTCCTGTTCTTCTCTATTTTGGAAGACAGCGGATATATGGCGCGCGTAGCCTTTATGTTGGATAGAATTTTCCGTCGTTTCGGGGTTTCGGGTAGAGCGTTTATGCCGATGATTATGGGTTTTGGTTGCTCTGTTCCCGCAATGATAAACACCCGTACGATGGCGGACGAAAGGGAAAGAGAAGCGACGGTGCGCGTCATTCCTTTCTTCTCTTGCGGGGCAAAAATGCCTATTTTGCTCGCAATAGCGGGCGCGATTGCCACGATGAACGGCAATTTAAACGCGGATATTATCACTTATTCAATGTATTTGCTCGGTATTGCGGTGGCGCTCGTTTCCTTGCTCGTAATGCGTAAAACGACGATGCGCGGCGAAGCTTCGCCCTTTATTATGGAGTTGCCTTTGTACCATATGCCCGGGTTTAGAAGCTTGATGCTGCACCTTTGGGACAAAGCCAAGCACTTTATCCAAAAGGCGTTCACCATTATTTTGATTTCCTGTATCGTCATTTGGTTTTTGTCCAACTTCGGTTGGGATTGGCGGTATTTGGGCGAAGAGCATATGGATAAATCCATTTTGGCTTCGCTTGGTAAGCTTATCCAGCCTATCTTTACCCCGCTTGGGTTCGGCGCGCAGCTCAACACTAACGGTTGGGTGTTTGCGGTGGCGGCGATTACGGGCTTGATTGCCAAAGAAGACGTTATCGCGACCTTTGGTACGCTGGCGGCGTGCATTGGCGGCGTTATTGCGGAAATGGAAATCGAAGGCGCGGGCGAAGTGTCGGCGATTGTGTCCGCAACGGGAATTTCCGTACCTGCTCTGATTGCTTTCATTGCCTTTAATATGCTCACCATACCTTGCTTTGCGGCGGTAGCGGCGGCGAAAGGGGAAATCGGTAAGGGCAAGTTTAAATGGACGCTTTTCTTCTGGCTTTTCACTTCCTTTACGGTGTCTTCCATCGTGTACTGCTTTGGCAGTATGTTTGCGGGCTGGTCTACCTGGTCGGTTATCGCAAGCATAGCTTGGTTGGCGGCTGGCGTTCTTGCAATCGTGGGGATTACTTGGTATAATCGGTATATGGATAAAAAGGAACAAAAGAAATATGGAATGGATTGATTGGGTGCTCATCGGCGCGTTGGGCGCGGCGGTGGTTGGGATAGTTGCCTATCTCATCAAACAAAAAAAAGCGGGAAAGGGCGGTTGCGGCTGCGGCTGTAACGGCTGTCCGCGCGCGGAAGCTTGCTCGTCTGCAAAGCGTGCTCCGTCCGAAAATAAAGCAAATTAAAAAGAGCCGAAAGGCTCTTTTTTGCTTGTATACGCAAAACAGCTTGAATTTTTATAATTTTTTTGTTATAATAAACGCAGCGAAAAATAAAATATAAAGCCCAAGGAAAAAATATGAAAAATTTTAAAAAAGGGGTATTCGGTTTAGTCTTCCTTTTGCTTATTGCGGTGGCGGGCGCGTGTTCCTACAATAGCGCAAACCATTCGTCAACGCCAACGTCCAGCGAAGAAATCTCTTCCGAGTACGAATCAAGCGAAGAAATAGAAAGCTCGGAAGAAGTCATCGAGTCGAGCGAAGAAATCTCTTCCGAGAACGAATCAAGCGAAGAAATAGAAAGTTCGGAAGAAGTCATCGAATCGAGCGAAGAAAGCTCTTCCGCATACGAATCAAGCGAAGAAAGCTCTTCCGAATACGAATCGAGTGAAGAAAGCGCTTCGGAAGAAATGCCGGAAGAAGACAGTTCTTCGGAAAGTGGGTCGGACGAAGAAGATTCTTTTGATTCGTCGTCGGACGCTCCGTCGGAAAGCCCGAGCTATACGCTTATCAAGCCTTTAAACGACGCGGATTCTTCTAAAACGCTTGTAAAGACGAAATACAAAACCGAGAGCGCGGTTGTCGTAGACGCAATCGCAACCGATTTTGGGGCGGACCCGACGGGGGCGATTGATAGCACGAAAGCCATTCAGGCGGCGATTGACAGCGTGAAGAATTTGGGCGGCGGAAGCGTATTTTTGCCGATAGGTACGTATCTCGTTTCTTCCACTATAAACGTTCCGTCGTACGTTTCGCTCGTTGGGGATTGGAATAAGCCCGACGCGGAAAACAAAAATGCGGATTTCGACTACGGAACGGTTATTTTGGCGAAGCCGCAAACGCTCGGTTCGTTAAAGCCGCAAGCAAGACCGCTTTTTAATATCGGCGACGGTTCGGGAATGGTCGGCATCACCTTTTATTACGTGGAGCAAGACGTTGCAAACGTGAAATCTTACGGGTATACAATCTACGGCGATCATCCCACAACGGCAACCTTGAAAAATTTAACGTTTATAAACAGTACGTACGGGATTGGGATTTCGCTCGGTACGATACAAAACGAGCTTATCAATCTGGAAAATATTTACGGGACTTTTTTAAAGAACGCCATTTCTCACAATGCAACGACGGACGTTGGTTTTTACGATAATATCAACATTTCCCCCAAGTATTGGAAAAATGCGTCCAAGGAATATAAATGCGGCAAGCCGTACTCCTTAGATTTCTATGTTTCTAATAATTTAACGGCTATGATTTTAGGGGATTTGGACGACCAGCTTATCTCCAACGTTACGATTGACAGCGGGAAAATCGGTATTAAGTTTACGACTGGGATAAGAGCCGAAGCGGGCTTTTGGGGGCTTGTTCATAACGCGAAAATAACCTGCGAAACGGGCGTGTACGCCGATTATTTACATTCGGTAAGCGGCGTCGTTTTCACCGATTCGGACGTTGGGATTGTGGAAAACAATTCCCCCGTCGGTTGTATCAAAATGAGCAATTCCACCTATCAAAGCGCGGGTAGCGGTAGAGTGGTGCAAGAAGCGGGCAGCTTGCCTAAAAGCGCGATTACAACGCCTTTAACGCTTACGTTTTCTTCGTCGGAAAGGCTTTTTGTCGCAAATAATTTGGTAAAAGGCGGCGTTGTGGATAATACCGCTGCTTTGCAGGAAATTATCAATTCGGTGGGGGAAAGCGGCGGCATCGTGGTTATTCCCAACGGCATTTATAGGCTGAATACTTCCGTTATTCTTCCCAAAAACGTTGAACTTCGTTCTACGCAAGCCGTTTTTTCAAGAAGCGGAGCAAATCAGAGCGATAATAACGGCGTTGTTTTCATTTCTTACGTATCGGGCGCGACCTTTGTTTTGAAAGAAAACGCGGGGATAATCGGCGTAAGGATTTGGCACGCTAAAAATGATTTTCTTACTGCGTACAATAGCTTAAACAGCGGAGATTATCCCAACGACGTATCCATCAAAGCGGACGGCGCGGGCGCGTATGCGTATGGAAATGAAAGCGTAGGGGCGTACGTGAGTTACGATTTTTCGGCTTGTGATCGGCACGTTTTGAAAAGCAACTACGGTATTTCGTACGAAACCTTTATCAAAGCGGGCGGGAAAGACGGCGTAATCGTTGCGTGCCTTTCTAATCCGAACTTTATGACCAGAAGTAATCTTTATAAGTATTTCGACGGCTCGGAAGCGGAGATTGCGCATTGGAAGAGAATTAGCGACAGCGGCGAAGTCAATGAAGATTTTGCCGTTTTACGCGACGGCATAGGAAGAAGCTTTACAAAAATGGTTCGTTTGGAAAACGCTGAAAATGAAATTGCGTTCCACGTTTTTGCCTATGGTCACGCAGGGCTTTTCGAGATGGTAAACACAACCGCAACCCTTGTGAACACTTCGCTGGATTATATCCCTACGGATAAATTTGTGTACGAGCTTTCGGGCGGTTCGTGCGATATTATCGGCTCGTTACGGGTGCACGGGATCTCCGTCAAGGTGAACGACGGAAGATTGACGGCGTACGGTAGAATTGCCTTTGGCGAAGTAAAAGAAAAGGCGTACGATTCGGACGTTTCCTTGGCGGACGAAATCGAATACGTTTCGCCCAACGCAACAAGAAAAACGCTGTTTAATTGCGATTCTTATACTCGTTCCTTTAACGTAACGCCTAATTGGAATTCGCAATACATTGTGGAAGGAAGCGGCAGTTGGAAATGGAAAACGAATACCTTGCAGGGCTCGTTTGACCCCATCGACATCAGCGAGTTTAAAAACGGATATTTGCATTTTTACGTGTATTGCAGCGATATTACCAAGATAGGGGACGTAGGACAAATCGAAATTACGTCTTCGGGGACTTGCGACGTCAACGAATACAACTGGAACGTTATACCGTATATCACCAAAACGGGCTGGAATGAAATTTGGCTGGATCTGTCTACCGCGGGAACGACGGGCGGCTCTGCTGATTTATCGCAAATCAACTTTTTGCGAATTTATCTTTTAAACGCAAGCGCAACCTTTTATATTGATAATATCGAAGTTGTAACCGACTAACGGGACGTAGCGTACGCAAAAGAAAAAGACTAACGAAAAATATTCGTTAGTCTTTTACATTGTCAAAATCCGTGTCAAAACATGGAAAAGACGTAAGACTGTATCAAAGCTCACGCTTTGCCTTTTCCGCTTTGCGTTGCGCTTTTTGTTGTTTCTTTAAAAACTTCTTTTCCAAGCGCTGGTTTTTGCGTTCATCGCGTACCTGCCCCACTTGTTCGTCCAAAAATTGCCGTTGCTTGGTGGGTTCTTCCTGTGGCGTTTCGTTGCCCGTCATACGCCCGAAGAAGTTTTTGACGGCGCGCACGGGCTTGGTCGCTTCTTCCAAATCCGCTTTCATCGCTTCGATAAATAACTGCGAACGGCTGACGACAAAGCGTACGGAACACTCTAATACAATATCGGCGATAAAGCCTAAAATCATCAGCATAAGGAAGATGACGGACGTAGTGGACGCTTCGCCTGCGGTAAGATATATCCCGTACCCCATTACGCCGAGCGTAAAAATACGAATAAGCTGTTTACAGCGTTTGAAAATAACGCGTACCCTGCGTTTTGTCTTTGCCTGAAATTCCTGCGCGTTGGCGTAGAGAAAAAAGGCGAAATAGGCTACGGACAAAGCGAATAAGACGACGTTGACGATGAAAAAGCCTTGCTTTGTCCATATCGTATAAAAAAGATAGGCAATATAGATAAGCTGGGCGAGCAAGCTGCCGACAAAGGCGACCCGCTTGACGTCCTTTTCTATTTGTTTGATAGCTACTTTGGTGTAATCTAACATATATTTTCCTTTTTTAAAGCGTTAGTTATCGTCGTTTTGTTTAGGGGGGAGCCCGAAATAAGAGTAAAATCCGCATACCAGGTTCGCGTTGAACAGTTTTTTCTTCTTGTCCGCGTTCTTGCCGAAGTGCCGTTCAAACTCAGGCAAGGAAGTTAAAATATACGCGTTCCAGTCGGGCAAAGCGCGGAAGGTTTTGCCCAAATCTTTCATGAGCGCGCGGACTTCCTTTTCGTCGGAAAGCCGTTCGCCGTAAGGGGGATTGGATAAAAGCACGCCGTATTTTTGTTGGCAAGTAAACTTGCGCGCGTCCATCACCGAAAAGCGGATATATTTTTCCACTCCCGCGCGTTTTGCGTGGTATTTCGCGATAGAAACCGCTTCGGGATTGATATCGGAAGCGTAAATTTGCAGCTTCGCGCCGTGTTTTTCCTGCGCCTTTGCTTCGTCCTTGGCAAGCTGTAAAATGCCCTTGGGCGCGCACGACCAAGCGGAAAAATCGAAATCTCTATTTATCCCCGGGACGATATGCAAGCCTTTCATCGCTGCTTCGATAGGCAGCGTACCGCTACCGCAAAACAAATCGGCAAAGGGCTTTTCTTCGTCGCGGTCAGGGTTGTAAAAGGTACTGTCTATCAAGCCCGCCGCAAGCGTTTCCTTTAAAGGCGCGCTGTACGCAAGCGAGCGATAGCCGCGTTTGTGCAGCCCGTCGCCCGACGTATCCAAGGTTATCGTCGCTTCGTCCTTGTAAATAGATACTCCGACGATGGCGCGCGCGCCCGTTTCGGAAAAGGTTTTCCTGCCCGAACGGAGCTTGTCGCCCAAGCGGCGGATAATGGCTTTTTTGGCTACGCCGCCCGAAGCCTTGATGGCGGCAAGGACGCTTTGGACGCTTTTGCCGTCCATTAAAATTTTCGAATCGACGTCCAGCCAGTTTTCCCAAGGAATATTGTACACCCCTTCGTACAATTCGTCGAAGGTGGTTGCGGGAAAACGGGCGAGCTGGATAAGCACGCGCTCGCCGCTGCGAAGACAGACGTTTAAACGGGCAATATCTTGCCAGTCGCCGTCGATTTCTATGCGACCGTTGTCAGCGGGCGCGCGGTCGAAGCCGAGCGAAAAAAGCTGACGCTTGGTGATTTGTTCTAAGCCTGCGGCTACGGGAATAAGCAATTTCATAGCTTTTATTATACTGCAAAAAAGGAATTTTGTCAAGCTTTCCAAGGCGGTTGACATTTGGGAGAAAATGGGGTATAATAAAAATATGAAACAAAATTACGACCGCTTGATGCAAGAACAAATGAAAAACATTCCCAAGGGTACGCCGCTTTTGCTGCATAGTTGCTGCGCGCCCTGTTCGTCCGCGTGCTTGGAACGGTTAAAGGAGCATTTTTCCGTCACCGTTTTGTATTATAATCCTAACATAGACGAAAAAGCGGAGTACGAAAAGCGCAAAGCCGAGCAAATCCGTTTTTTGCAGGAAACGGGTTGGGCGGATTTTTTGGATTGCGATCACGAAGCGGAAGCGTTTGAAAAAATAGCGGCGGGCTTGGAAAACGAACCCGAAAAAGGGGCGAGATGCTATCGGTGCTATGTCTTGCGGCTTTCCAAAACGGCGCAAATCGCCAAGGAAAAAGGGTTTGCCTATTTTGCGACGACCTTGACGTTGAGTCCGCATAAAAATGCCGAGTGGTTGAACGAAATCGGACAAAATGAAGCCACCAGGTACGCGTTGAATTATCTTTTCAGCGATTTTAAAAAGCAGGGCGGGTACTATCGGTCTATCGATTTATCCAAAGAATACGATTTGTACAGACAAGATTTTTGCGGGTGTAGATTTTCAAAAAGACAATAAGAGAACAAGAATATGCCTTGGGAGAGTATTCCAAGGCTGTTTTTTTGTCCAAAAAGCGAGAAAAATCCCTTTTTTATGCAATAAAAAGGGATTAAGAGAGAAAATATAGAAAATTTTTCTTGCAATCGGGGGAAAATCGTGGTATAATAAAACAGATATGAAACAGATTTTTGGCTATTTTAAACCGTATAAGTGGCAGGCTTTGTTAGGGCCGCTGTTCAAATTGTTGGAAGCGACCTTCGAGCTGTTGGTGCCTTTCGTCGTGGCGGCAATCGTCGACACGGGTTTTGGCGCGCAAATAAACGGTGGGTATCCCGACGCGGATAAGGGCTTTATCATCGGTATGTGCGCCCTTTTGGCGGGCTTTGGCTTGGTCGGGTTTATTTTTGCGGTGGCGGCGCAGTATTTTTCCGCGCGCACGGCTACGGGCGTTTGTGCGGGCGTGCGCAAGGATTTGTTTAAAAAATTGCAGTCTTTGAGCTATAAAGATTTTGATAAAATGGGGGAAGCGACCATTCTCACCCGTATGACGGGTGACGTGGATAAAATGCAAACGGGCATCAACTTATTCCTGCGTTTGTTTTTACGTTCGCCCTTTATCGTGTTCGGCGCGCTCGTTTGCGCGTTGATTATCGACGGCGAAGCGGCAGGGGTGTTCGCTTTGTCCATACTCGTCTTGGCAATCGTCGTGTACGCGGTGATGTGGATTTGTATGCCCTTGTATAAAAAGACGCAGGCAAAGCTGGACGACGTGCTACTGTCTACCAGAGAGAATTTATCGGGCGCAAGGGTCATTCGCGCTTTTTGCCAAGAAGACGGAGAACGCCGTATCTTTGACAGACGAAACGGGGAGCTGAACAAATCTTCCAAATTCGTCGGCGGTCTTGCCGCCATCACCAACCCCTTGACCTACGCCCTTGTCAACGTCGGCATTATTTTGCTTTTGTACGTTGGGGCAATCCGCGTGGAAAGCGGCGTGTTGTCGCAGGGTGAAGTGATCGCGCTCTATAACCTAATGGGGCAAATTTTAATCGAGCTTATCAAGCTTGCCAACCTTATCGTTACGGTAGCCAAAGCGGCGGCTTCGGCAGGGCGAGTGGAAAGCGTGTTGAAAATGCAATCGTCCTTGCAAATCATTCCCGACGGCGAAGCGGGACAAGAAAACGCGCCGTTTATCGTGTTCGACGAAGTGTGGGCGCGATATAACGACGGCGGGGATGCGGCTTTGGAAAATATCAGCTTTGCCGTGGAACGCGGAGAAACGATAGGGATTATCGGCGGTACGGGTTCGGGTAAGACCACCCTTATCAATCTCTTGCCGCATTTTTACGACGTAAGCGGCGGACAGGTACGCGTTGACGGCCGCGACGTGCGTGAGCAAGGTATGCAAAAGTATTTACGCGAACGCATAGGCGTTGTGCCGCAAAAAGCCCAGCTTTTCAAGGGAACGATCCGCGAAAACTTGCTTTGGGGTAAAGCGGACGCAACCGAAGCCGAGCTTATGTCGGCGGCAAAAATCGCGCAAGCGGACGACGTTATCCGCGATAAAGGCGGTTTGGACGCTATGATTGAACAGGGCGGCAAAAATTTGTCGGGCGGGCAAAAGCAGCGTTTGACGATTGCGCGCGCGCTTGTACGCAACCCTGACATTTTGATTTTGGACGATTCGTCTTCCGCGCTCGATTACGCGACGGACGCGGCGCTTCGCGCGGAAATTAAAAACTTGAAAACGACGACCTTTATTTTGTCCCAACGCGCTTCGTCGGTGAAGGACGCGGATAAAATTATCGTGCTGGACGACGGCAAGGCGGTGGGGATCGGTACGCATACCGAGCTGATGCAAAGCTGTGACGTGTATAAGGAAATTTATTTCTCGCAATACCAAGGCGGGGAAGAAGGGGGCGCGGTATGAAAAACGCTTCCGTAAAACAAAAAAGTACGTTGCGCCGTATTTTGGGCTACGTTGCCAAATACCCGTTCGCTTTGGTGGGGTCGATTGTATTTGCCATCGTTTCCGTCGCGGCGAGCTTGTTCGTGCCCGTATTCTTCGGGGACGCCATCGATTGTATCGTGGAAACGGGGATTTTGTGGACGGAGCTGAAAGCGCTTTTCTTTAAAGTGGGGGCGGCGGCATTTATTTCCGCTTTGGCGCAATGGCTGTGCAGTATTTGCAATAACCGCATTTCTTGCAACGTCGTACGCGATTTGCGCAAGGACGCCTTTTATAAAATAGGCGCGTTGCCCTTGCAATACGTGGATACGCACTCTCACGGGGATACGGTCAGCCGTATTATTGCCGACGCCGACCAGTTTTCCGACGGGTTATTGCTTGGCTTTACGCAATTTATCACGGGCGCGATCACCATTTTGGGTACGATTGCCTTTATGCTTTGGACAAACTGGAAAATCGGGCTTGCGGTGGTGTTGATTTCTCCGCTTTCCTTGTTCGTAGCCCGTTTCGTGGCGACGCATACCCATAAATTTTTCAAAGCCCAAGCCCAAACCCGCGGCGAGCAGACTGCGTACGTGGAAGAAGCGGTCGGGGGCTTGAAAACGACTTTGGCGTTTGCGCAGGAAGAAGAAAACGAAGCCAAATTCAACGAAATCAACGATAGATTGGAAAAAGCGGCGTTAAACGCAACCTTTTATTCTTCGCTCACCAACCCGTCCACGCGGTTTATCAACAACTTGATTTACGCGCTCGTAGCCTTGCTTGGCGCGTTCAGCGTGCTTGGCGGCGGGTTCAGCGTAGGGGATTTGACGAAGTTTTTATCCTACGCAAATCAATATACCAAGCCTTTTAATGAAATCAGCGGCGTGATTGCCGAGCTGAAAGGCGCGTTTGTTTGTGCGGCGAGAATTTTTGAATTTATCGACGAAAAAGAAGAAGATTCGGACGAAGGCAAAGAAGAATTGTTGGAAGTGGAAGGCGACGTGGCTTTGGAAAATATTTCCTTTGCCTACGTAGCGGATAAGCCCTTGATTGAAGGTTTGTCCTTGGACGTGAAAAAGGGACAGCGTATCGCCATCGTTGGGCGGACGGGCTCGGGAAAAACCACCCTTATCAATCTATTGATGCGTTTTTACGACGTGGACGGGGGTAAGGTGCTTGTTGAAGGCAGGGACGTGCGCGACGTGACGAGAAAATCACTTCGTAGTCAATACGGTATGGTTTTGCAGGAAACGTGGCTGAAAAACGGTACGGTGCGAGAGAATTTAAAAATGGGCAAGCCGACGGCGACGGACGAAGAAATGATTGCGGCGGCGAAGGCGGCGCACGCGCACAGCTTCATCAAAAAAATGGAAAAGGGCTACGACACCGTGCTTTCGGGCGGCGGCACTTTGTCCGAAGGACAAAAACAGTTGCTTTGTATCGCGCGTATTATGCTCACCAAACCGCCTATGCTGATTTTGGATGAAGCGACTTCGTCTATCGATACCCGTACGGAGCTGAAAATTTCCGACGCGTTTGCCAAACTGATGGAAGGCAGAACTTCGTTTGTGGTGGCGCATAGACTTTCGACGATTATTCATTCCGATTGCATTTTGGTTATGGAAAACGGTCACGTTGTCGAAAAGGGTACGCATACGGAGCTTTTAAAGCAAAACGGCGCGTATGCGAAGCTGTATTATAGCAGTTATCAATAAACGGCAAGTTAAGGTATAAGAGAAATGAAAAAAAGGATACAAACAACAAAAAAGAATATCGGGCATTTGTACCGTAATCTCGCTCAGCTTGCGCTTGTTGGCGGGGTGACGGGTATTTTTGCGGGAGCGATTGCCACCTTTTTCAATATTCTTGTACACGAAGGCGAACGCATTTCGCGGAATGCGTATGCATACGTGCGCGAAAACCCCGTTTTCTTATCGGTATTGATTTTAGCGCTTATCGGGGGAGCTTTTTTACTTGGCGTAGCGGTAAATATTACGTCCGTTATTCGCGGTTGCGGCATTCCCCAAACGGAAGGCGGTACGCGCGGCAGCGTACGCTTTAAATGGTGGCGGGATATGACGATGATGTTTGCGTCTTGCCTTTTGAGTATTTTTATGGGTATGTCCATTGGCGCGGAAGGACCGACCGTATTGATCGGCGCGTGCGCGGGGGACGGGGTTTCGTCTATGCTTCGCCGCAATCAAATGATACGTAAATACCAAATTGCAGGCGGGGCTTGTACGGGGCTTGCCGTAGCGTCTAACGCGCCCTTGACGGGGATTGCTTTCGCCTTTGAAGAAGCGTATAAAAGAATTACCCCAGAGGTACTTATTTGTTCGTTTGTGTCCGTTATTTTCGGTATGCTTACCCGTTCCGCTATCTATGCGACGCTTGGGTTGCAAAGCACCAACGCGTTCAGCAGTTATATTTTTTACGATATGTATATTTCTTCCTACGGTTACGTAGTCGGCGCGGGGATTGTCTGCGGGTTGTTGGGTGTAGGATTTTATAAGCTTTCCTTTTTGATGCGTTCGCTGTTTAAAAAGGTTTGGGTGAAAAACGCAAGCGTTTCCCACGGCGTTCGTATTTTTATCGCCGTGCTTCTCGGCGGGACGGTGTCCTTGCTTGCCGTTGGCGCAATGGGCGGCGGACACGACCTTATCGAAAAGATTGGTTCGGGCAGCGCGAGCCGCGTAGACAGCGCGTTTGGGCTTTCGCTCGTTTGGTCGTTGCTCTTGATTTTGGTTTTACGTTTTTTTATCACTTCCGTCAACGTCGGTTCGGGCATACCTTGCGGTATTTTTATCCCGATGATTGCCATCGGCGCATGTTTAGGGGCGCTTTTAAATCAGCTTTGGCTTCGTGTGGGTATGGACGCCAAGTTTTGCGATTTGATGGTGATGATTTGTATGGCGGCGTTCTTTACAACGGTGGTAAAAGCGCCTATTACTTCTATTGTTATGATTTGCGAGTTTACGGGCAGCTTTGCGCATCTTTTACCCGTTGTGATTGCGGTTGCCTGCGCGTATATTATCGGACAGAGTTTCCGCACGGACGGGATTTATGAAGAACTTTTGGAGCAGTACGAAGAAGAAACGGGCGCGCACGAACGGGAAGTGCGGGAGATATTCACCTTTACGCTTGCCCGAGGCGCGCTTGCTGACAAGCGTGAGGTACGCGACGTGCTTTGGCCCGCAGGGGCGCGGGTTACGGAGATTGCGCGCGGTGAAGAACGCATTTTACCCGATGGGAAAACGGTGCTTCGCGGCGGTGATATGCTGACGATTGAAGTGAAATCGGAAGCCCCTGAAAAAGTAAAAGACGAGCTTTTGCATATTTTAGATTGAGTTTTGCGTTTAAACGCGTAAAAAAGCGGTTAAAGGATAAGCGAGACGTTGGCGAGCGGTCATATCTTCTCTCCTTTTTTCATATACTATCAAACGGGGGGTAGGGTATGCGATTGTACGACGAGATTTTTAAAACTGCGGACGGAGCGGCTTTATCGCGGTGTATCTTTGTCCCCGACGGCGGGGGATATTTTGAAGGGGTGAAGTACGTGGAAGATTTTTCCGCGGAAAAAATCGCCCTGCGCTTTCCCCATAAACGCTTGGAGATAGAAGGCAAAGCCTTATCCATCGTCAAGTATTGCGACGGGGATTTGGAAATCGGCGGCAAAATTTTATCCCTGCGCGTGGTGACGGACGCTATGTCGCAAGAACGAAAGCAGGGGGAAGCGTAAATGCCCTTGCTTGGTTATAAAATGCGGTTGCAGTTGGTAGGCGTTATGCCGCAACGCGCGCTTTTGCGGTTGCGTCGGGCGGGGATCCCTTTGTTTTTCGTGACGAAAACGGACGAAAAAACGCTGCGCTTTTGCGTCTGGAAAAAGGACGTCCAAAAGGTGTTTGCCATTTACCCCAAGGCGGGTTATGATATAAGCGAATATATAAGCGAATATTCTCCGTATACCGTGACGGAGCTTGGCGCGGTCGGCTTTGGACGCATAGTGGAAAAAGCGCAAAAACGGATAGGCTTTGTTTTGGGAATTTTGCTTTTTTGCGCGGCGACGGCGTATGCGGACGATTACGCTTTTGGCGTAGAGTTCACGAGTAGTAGCGTTTACGCGCGCGAAGCGTATTTGGCAATGGAAGAATGCGGCATTGCGCTTTGGGAAAAATACGACGACAAAAACGCGGACGCCTTTTGCGCGAAAATGCTCGCTTTAAAGGGCGTAGAGTTTTGTTCGATTAAGAAAACGGGGCTGAAATTGTACGTGGACGTGCGGCTCACTCCTATACAAACGCAATATTTTCAAAAGGGCGTTATGCAAGCCAAGCACACGGGCGAGCTGACGGCTTTGACGGTGCTTCGCGGCTCTGCCTTGAAAAAAATCGGGGATACGGTACAGGCGGGAGAAACGCTGGTCGGGGACTGGTATTCCACCGAAGATGGGGGGCAGGTACGCGTTGAACTTATCGCGCGCGCACGAATTGCGTGTACGTACGAAGCGGAAATCGCCGCAAACACGGAAGAAGAAGCGTTTGCTTTGGCGTATTTAGACGCGGGCTTGCAAAACGCGGAAGCGTGCAAGAAAAAGAAAATAGAAAAAACGGACGGCGGATTTTTGGTGCGTATAGACTATGACGCCGTTGAGAGTATGAATTTTTGACAAAGCCGCGTTTGCGGCAAGGAGGACAAGTTGTCACAAATGGAAAAAATGGTGGAAATCGTCGACGTCAAGTCGGTGGACAGGCTCGCCCAAATTTTAGGCGCGTTTGACGAAAACTTAAACTTCCTTTCCAAAGAGCTGGGCATCGTCGGCTACGTAGACGGCGTAAAAATCCGCCTGGAAGGGGACGTGGAAGGAACGCGTATCGGCGCGCAGGTTTTGCGAGAGCTGTCTAAAATGGCGGAAAACGGCGAAGCCGTGGACGTTGGGCGTATGGCGTACTGTATCGAGCTTGCCAAAGAAGGCAGAGCGAGCGAGATTGCCACCTTGGAAGGGGGCGTCGTTGCGATTACGGCGCGCGGTAAGCAAATCAAATGCAAGACGGTCGGACAAAAAAATTACGTAGACGCAATCAAAAAAAATACCGTAGTGTTCGGCGTTGGGCCTGCGGGTACGGGGAAGACGTACTTGGCGGTGTGTATGGCGGTTTCGGCGTTTAAAAGCAGGCAGGTGGAAAAAATCATTCTCACCCGTCCCGCCGTGGAAGCGGGCGAAAAGCTTGGTTTCTTGCCCGGGGATTTGCAAACGAAGGTAGACCCCTATCTGCGCCCGTTATACGACGCATTGCAGGAGCTTTTGGGCTTGGAAACGTACGGAAAGCTGATGGAGCGCGGCGCGATTGAAGTTGCGCCCTTGGCGTATATGCGCGGCAGGACGCTCTCCAACGCGTTCATTATTTTGGACGAAGCGCAAAACACCACCAAGGAACAAATGAAGATGTTTCTCACCCGTATGGGGGAAGGCAGTAAGATGGTGGTGACGGGGGACGTCACGCAAATCGATTTGGACGGAAAGGACAGCGGTTTGGTACACGCGACGAATATTTTAGACGGCGTGGAAGGGATTTCCGTTTGCCGTTTGACGGCAAAAGACGTCGTAAGACACCCGTTGGTTATGCGGATTATCCGCGCCTATGAAAAGGATAGCGATAGAGAAACGGAACGCAAAAAAGCCAAAAAGCTTTCGGAAAAGAAAGCGGATAGCGTAGAAGAGCAGCTTTTGAAGGAGAAAGACGAAAGATGACGATTAAGAAGTTTCAAAAACCTTGGACAAAGCAGGATTTTGGAAGAAGCATAGGTTTCTTCTTCTTGCATTTTTTCATTTTTATCGTGTTGGCGGGCTTGGTATTGCTCGGCGGTAAGCTGTCGAATATCGGCGCGTATATGAAAGATAAAGGGGCGGATTATTTATACGCCTTGGTGTGTATTTTGCTTGTGGTGACCATTACCTATTGCTATTTTCTCTTTGAAGACAGAGAGATGATTTCCAACGGCAAAAACATAGCGCTTATCTTTTTGGTGCTGGACGTGTATTTCCTGTTGGCTTGGTTCATTGGGGAAAGAATCGGCTTGTACGCTCGGCCCGTTGCGCTTGTACCCTTGCTTATTTTGTTATTGATAGGGCGCAAGGACGCAATCTTTATGACGGTGATCAGCTCGCTTTTGATGTTCATCATCGACATTTTCACGGGAGATACGGGGGATTTGACCGCGATGACGGCAAAGGTGTATTTCTCGTCCTTGATCATTTCCTTCTCGGCGGGTATGTTCGCTATTTTCCTTTGCAACCGCGCAAAAACCCGTATCAAGGTCATTTTGGTAGGTATTCTTATCGTATTCCCCATCGATTTGGTCGTATTTCTTTTGGATTTGCCCAAATTGCTGAACGACGCAAACGGAGCAGGCTGGTCGACGTGGCAAGGTATTTTGCAAAATATGGGCTACGGTTTATTCGGCGGCGTTATGTCCACGGTAATTTTCTTGGCGATTTTGCCTATGTTTGAAGGTATGTTCAACTGCCTGACGATGTTTAGATTGCGCGAATTGACAAGCTCAGATGCGAAAATTTTAAAGAAATTAAAGGAAGAAGCGCCCGGTACTTACAACCACGCGATGATGGTTGCGCAGCTTGCGGAAGCGAGCGCGGCGGCGATTGGCGAAAATGCCGATTACGCCCGCGCGGCGGCGTTGTATCACGACGTCGGGAAGCTGCATAACCCCGAACATTTCACCGAAAACCAAGGCAGCTATAACGTGCACGACGAGTTATCGCCCGAGCTTTCCGCGGACATTATCCGTTCGCACGCAAAGGACGGGTACAACCTTATCCGCAACCATCACTTGCCTGAATTTTTGGCGGACGTAGCTTTGCAACACCACGGCACGATGCCCATTCGCTATTTCTACGCCAAAGCCTTAAAATTGACGGACGGGGAATTAAATATCGAAGATTTCTCCTATCTTGGCCCGAAGCCGCAAACGAAGGTGGCGGCGGTGGTTATGATTGCGGACGCTTCGGAAGCGGCGGTTCGCGCCGTCAACGCGCGTACCCCCGAAGCGGCGGAAAAAGCCATTCGCTCGGTCATTGAAGAACGTATGGATTTGGAACAATTCTCCGAATGTGATATTACGCTTGGGGATTTGACGAAGATTAGAGAAGCGCTCGTCAACACCTTGACGGGGGTATACCATCACCGTATCAAATATCCCAACATCAAGTACAAGCACACGGACAAGGGTACGAAAGGAGAAAACGTATGACGGATTTTCGCTTGTTTTGCGATGAAGAGTTCCCGCAAGAGAACGTAACGGCGTTGGAAAACGCGTTGCAGGGCTTTGTGCAAACGGACGTACCGCTCGGTGTGGAAATCGTGTGTGTGGACGGGGGAGAAATCCAAAGGCTCAACCGCGAAATGCGGAACATCGACAAGGTGACGGACGTATTGAGCTTTCCTGCTTTGGACGGTATCAAAGGCGAAAGCATAAAAGGGGAAGACCACCCCTATGAAATGGACGAAGACGGGGTTTTGACGCTGGGTTCTATTGTGATTTGTTGCGATAGAGCCAAAGAGCAAGCGGAAGAATACGGACATTCGTACAATCGGGAACTGCATTATTTGATTGTCCACGGCATTATGCATTGTTTGGGTTACGACCATATGACGGACGAAGACAAGAAAGAAATGCGCGAACAAGAAGAGCTTATTTTGGGTAAGCTGGGTATTACAAGAGAATGATTAAAAAAGAAACGAAGGAGATTCGTAAAAATATGAGAAGCGGATACGTAGCGGTAATCGGCAGAGCAAACGCGGGCAAAAGCACGCTCATCAACGTAATGGTAGGGGAGAAGGTGTCCATCGTATCTCCCAAACCGCAAACGACAAGGGACAGAATTTTGGGGGTATTGACGGGGGACGATTATCAAATCGTTTTCGTGGATACGCCCGGGATTTACAAGGCGCGAAACGCCCTGACGGATATGATGATGCGTACGACGGAAACCAGCGCGCGCTCGGTGGATTATATTTTATTCGTGTTGGACGGACACGAAGGCGTCACGGACGAAGATTTTGCCCTGATTAAGAAATACCAAGATTTGGGCATACCTATGGCGGTGGCGTATACGAAAATCGATATTATGCCCAAAGAAAATATCCCCCTTGATATGGCGAAATTTGCCGATTCGGGCTTGGATATCGACGTTTTCCCCGTTTCTGCGCGCAAGGGCAAAAACGTGCGGCATTTGCAGGATTTCTTGATAGAGCAAATGCCCGAAGGGGACAAGATTTTCCAGCAAGACATTGTTTCGGACAAGAGCGAAAAGTTTATGATTTCCGAAATTATGCGCGAAAAAATCCTGCTCAAATTCGACAAGGAAATCCCGCACGGCATTGCCATTGTCATCAACACGTTTGAACAAAACGAAAACGGCGTGTACGATATCAATTTGGATATCGTTTGCGAAAGAGCCAACCACAAAGCCATTCTTATCGGCAAGCAAGGCAAAGCGATTAAAGAAGTTTCGTCCTTTGCTCGGCAAGATATGGAAAAGTTTTTGGGCGCGAAAGTCTTTTTGACCACCTACGTCAAGGTAAAGGAAGACTGGCGCGACCGTCCGAATATGCTTAAAGAGTACGGCTACGAAGACTTAAAAGATTAAAAAACGACGTATATGCGTCGCGTTTCGGCGTCGTAGCTCCGCGCCCACGCAGTCACGTACGTCTATGTACGCTCCTTTGTGGGTGCTCACTACTTCTTGAAGCGCTCGCATCTTCATCGTTTTTTCCGTTCCAAACGAGCGAAAACTGTATCTAAATAGGGGCGACCACACAGTCGAACGCAAACTTAAAAAACGAGAAAAAGACGTAAGACTTGTCGGCGGAAACCTTCCGCAAGAACGAACGAAAAGATTGTAAGACTGCCTGCAAGCTCACGCTTGCTTGGTATAATTCGTTATCCCCAGACGCAAACTGTTTGTGTAAGGGGGGATACATTATGCGGGACAAGCACGAAGTAAACGGCGCGGCGGAAATGGCGTGGAAGCTCTTTGAAAAGACGGGCAGTATTAGTTATTATATGCTCTATTACGACTTACTCCGTAAATAGGTCAACTTTTATAAGCTTCGCATCTCGGCGTTGCGCTCCGCTTTTTTCGGGTCACGTACGTCTGTGTACGTTCCCCGTCAAAAATGCTCGCGCGCCTTGACCTGCTCGCTTCTAAAAATTGACGACGGGCAACGTAACGTTGCATCTAATTGGTGTATCATTCATTCGTTTTTTAAGTTTGTTCCGCATTAGGATAGTGGCGCCCACACAGTCGAAAGCTTGCTTAAAAAACGAACGAAAAGACGTAAGATTGGCTCCAAGATCATCTTGGCTCGCTTCTAAAAATTGACGACGGGCAACGTAAAGTCGTATTCGGCAAAAACAAAACGCAAACCAAAGAAAAAGGGTAGGGGATTATGGAAATCAAAACGGACGCAATCGTTTTGCAATCGATTGATTACAAAGACAACGATAAAATTTTGACGCTGTTTTCCCCTGCGCTTGGCAAGATTACGGCGGGGATTCGTGGGGTGAAAAAGCCCAAGGCGAAGCTCGCGTTTTGCGCCCAGCCCTTTTGTTTTGCGGAGTATATCCTTGCGCAAAAAGGCGGCAGGTACACGGTGACAAACGCCGCCCTGCACGAAAGCTTTTTTGAATTGCGTTTGGATATCGAGCGGTTTTATTCGGCTTGCGCGATGGCGGAAGTTTGCCGCGCTATGCTGATGGAAAACGAAGAATACGAGAGCATCTTCGTGGGTCTTATTGAAGGCTTAAAATCCCTTGCTCTCGGCGAAGAAGACGCGGCGGAATCGCTGATTTCCTTTATCTTAATCGCTTTGCGAGAAAGCGGTTATCCCATCGACCTTGGCTTTTTGGAAGAGTGCGACGGGGAGATAGGGGACAAGTTGTGGTTTGATTTCTCCGACGGTAAATTTACGACGTTTGCGCGCTGTGTTCAAGGGGAACGCGCGAGCGTCAGCACTTATCATACCTTGCGCAAATGCGCGGGTTTAACGTATGACGAAGCGCGGACGGACGGCGGCAAAAAACGCGCCTTGCGCCTTCTCAAAGCGTTCCTTTCTGAAAAAACGGAAGAAAGGTTTGAAAATTTAGGCGAAGTGATCCGTATGATAGCGGATTGATTTTGCCACGAGAAAAAGGAAAAGGATTTTATGGCAAAAACAACGAAAAAACAAGAAAACAAGGTCGTGACCCGCGCGGAAAAGAAGGACGCGACCAAAAACGTAATCAAAGAACTTTTGGCGGTAAAACCGCATAAACACAACGAACTTATTGAAGAAACGGCAAAGATTTACACCCAGCGTTTCGGCGGTGAAGACACCGAAAATATCAACGACGTAAAAGGCAGGGTGGGCTCGGTTATCGACATTATGAAAAAGGACAGCGAAATTGCATACGACGGGGGCATGTACGCGTTGAAAGCGCGTTTGGTGGAAATTCCCGCCCAGGAAACCGAGCAAGAAAAGCCTGTTAAAAAGGCGAAAAAGACAACCAAAAAACAAGAAAAAACGCAAGACGAAGCTGTGGAAAATCAAGCCCAGCCCAGCGCGGAAGAAAAACCCGTCAAAAAGACGGCGAAAAAAGCTTTGAAAAAGGAAAAAACCGAAGAAACGTCCGCCGAAGAAAAAGCGAAAAAAGCGGTGAAAGCAAAAACGAGTAAAACGGCGAAAAAGCAAGAACAAACGGAAGAAAAAGAGACGGAAGCAATGCCTTTGCCCCCCGCTCCGTTACAGCCGATTGCGCCTGTCGCGCCTATCACGCCCGAAGTCGCGCCCGAGCCTATTCCCGAAGACGAAATTAAGGAAAAACCTGCGAAAAAGGTTACTCGTTCCCGCGTGAAAAAAGCGGAAGCGAAAGTGGAAGTTGCAACGGAAGCGAAAGTGGAAGAAAGGGCGGAAACGCAGGAAAAACCTATCGAAAAAGAAGAAAAAACGGAAATAAAAAATCCGCCTATCGTCAAGGAAAAGGCGGAAGTTGCCAAAAAAACGGAAGTGATGGATATGAGCTTCCTTTTCGGCACAAAGCCCGTTCAAAAACAAGAAAAAACGGAAGAAAAGCCCGTCCAAAAATCGGAAGCGAAGCCCGAAATAAAAACGGAAAGCAAGCAGGAAGAAAAGCCCGCGCAAAAGCAAGAAAAGCAGGAAGAAAAGTCTGTTTTGAAGGTGATAAAAACGGACGAAAAGCGGGTGAAAAAGGTGGTGCAAACCCTGCGCAAAGTGGAAAAGAAACCGCAAAGCGCGGACGAGCGTTTGCAGGAAGCTTTTTTAAGAAAATTGCGTTCGCTCGGCGGGGATTATTTTGAATATTATTCGGTGTATTTGCTCGAAAGATATTCGATGAAAAACGGCCGCAGGCTGGAAGGTATGAAAATCAGCGGCGGCGAAAAGGACGGCGGTATTGACGGCGAAATCGAGTTGACGGACAAGTTCGGGTTTAGGGAAACGATTTACATACAATCGAAAAACTGGAACCCCGACAAGGGCGACGAAAGATTTTGGGTGGTGGGGGAAACCCTTTTACAACAGTTTATCGGCGCGTGCGCGTGCAGACAAGCGCAGGATAGAAAGCAGCATTGTCGCGGTATTTTTATCACCACTTCCCGCTTTACGCCCGACGCGAAGCGTATTTTGGAGACTATGTCGGACAAAATCGTGGGGTATGACGGCGAAGATTTGTACGAAGCTGCGAAAGAATGTCAATTCGGCGTGGTGTACGAAAACGGAAACTGGAAGCTGGACGAAAAGCTCCTTTCCGGGGTAAAAGCATTTTTTAATATGTTATAATTTGGCGAAAAAGCCAAGCAAAAACGCTCCCATCTCGGGAGCGTTTTGTGTTTTATTCTTCCCAACCAAGCAATACGTTGGGGCTGACGTCTAAAATTTCGCAAATTATAAGAACGGTTTGTAAATCGGGTTCGTAAATCCCCGAAGTCCAACGGCTGACGGTGGCTTGCGTTGTGTTTAAAGCTTTTGCGAGCGCGTCTTGGGAAATTTTTGCGTTTTTCATTTCCGCTTTTAAGTTTTTCGCAAAGTTTAAAGATTTCATACTTTTAGTATATACGCAATCCGTATAAAATTACTTGACTATACGTTTTCCGTATGATATATTTTGATTATCTAAAAATGGGGGCAAAAAAGTATGAAATCGTGCGCGTTTTTTGGGCATAGGGACGGATTGTATGAAAGCGAGCGGCAAAGGATAAAAGAAACGGTAATAGCGTTGATAAAAAATGAAAGAGTAACGCAATTTTACTGTGGGGGACGGGGCGCGTTTGACGGCATTTGCGGAGAAATCGTCCATTGTTTAAAAAAGGATTTTCCGTGGATAAAAAACACGCTGGTTTTGTCGTATATTCCGCAAGAAGATTTTTTTTGCCTGCGAAATACGACGACAGCGTGTATTTATTAGAAAAAGCGGTGTTGCCGCGTTTTGCTATTGTAGAAACAAATAAATTGCTCGTTCAAAAGGTGGATTTTGTTGTGTCGGGGGGTACAACACGAATGGGGTGGGGCGTATCAAGCGGTTGCTTATGCGAAAAAGCAGGGAAAAATGGTGATAGAGCTTTAAGCTTATAAGGGGGCTACGCTCTGTTCGCAATGACAATAAGGGGGGCTACGCTCTGTTCGCAATGACAATAAGGGGGGCGAGATACGCTCGACTTCGGCTTGCGCCTGCGCTCGGTATGACAATAGGGTGGGCTTGCGCCTACGCTCGGTATGACAATAAGGGTGAGTATGCTTGCGCTCGGTATGACAAAAATGGCAGTATTACGCGTGCGCGCGTCCAAAAATCAAAAAAAATGAGCCGAAAAGTAAAAAAATCCAGTTTTTCCCCCTTAAAGGCTTGATATTTTTTTTAATTTGTATTAAAATATTATGTGGCAAAGGCGAATGCCTGTTTTTTTAGCGTGTAAAAAAACGCTTTGCCAACCACTAAAATTAGAAAAAAATCACTTGGAGGAAATAACAACTATGGCTAAAAAGTATTGCTATCTCTTCAGCGAAGGTAACGCAAAAATGCGTGAAATTCTCGGCGGTAAGGGCGCAAACCTTGCAGAAATGACCAAAATCGGTCTTCCTGTACCTCAAGGCTTCACTATCTCTACGGAAGCTTGCACCCAATACTATGAAGACGGCAGAAAAATCAACGATGATATCCAGGCTGAAATTATGGAATACATCGAAAAGATGGAAGAAATCTGCGGTATGAAGTTCGGCGACAAGGAAAATCCCTTGCTTGTATCCGTTCGTTCTGGCGCGCGCGCTTCCATGCCCGGTATGATGGACACCATTTTGAACCTTGGTTTGAACGAAGAAGTTGTAAACACCATCGCCGCTAAATCGGGCAACCCCCGTTGGGCTTGGGACTGCTATCGTCGTTTCATTCAAATGTTCTCTGACGTTGTAATGGAAGTTGGTAAGAAATACTTCGAAAAACTCATCGACGAAATGAAGGAAAAGAAAGGCGTTACGCAAGACGTTGACCTTACGGCGGAAGACTTGAAAGAACTTGCTAACCAATTCAAGGCTGAATACAAAAATCAACTCGGCAAAGAATTCCCCAACGATCCCAAAGAACAACTTTTCGAAGCTGTTAAGGCAGTATTCCGTTCTTGGGACAACCCCCGTGCGAACATCTATCGTATGGACCACGACATCCCTTACAGCTGGGGTACTGCGGTAAACGTACAAATGATGGCGTTCGGTAATATGGGCGAAACTTCCGGTACGGGCGTTGCGTTCACGCGTAACCCTGCAACGGGTGAAAAGGGTCTTATGGGTGAATTCCTTACCAACGCACAAGGCGAAGACGTTGTTGCCGGCGTTCGTACTCCGATGCCTATCGAACAAATGAAGGAAGTATTCCCCGAAGTTTACGAACAATTCCTTAAAGTTTGCAACATTCTTGAAAATCACTACCGTGATATGCAAGATATGGAATTCACCATTCAAGACAGAAAGCTTTATATGCTTCAAACCCGTAACGGTAAGAGAACGGCTGCGGCTGCAATCAAGATTGCTTGCGATTTGATTGACGAAGGTATGATTACCGAACAAGAAGCGCTTATGCAAATCGACGCGAAGAGCCTTGATATGTTGCTTCACCCTCAATTCGATGCAAAAGCATTGAAAGACGCTGATAAGAACAACGTAGTAGGTAAAGGTATCGCTGCTTCCCCCGGCGCGGCTGCTGGTAAAATCGTATTCACCGCAGAAGACGCTGTTGTAGAAGGCAAGAAGGGCGAAAACGTAATCCTTGTTCGTTTGGAAACTTCCCCCGAAGATATCGAAGGTATGAAGTATGCGCAAGGTATCCTTACCGTTCGTGGCGGTCAAACTTCTCACGCGGCGGTTGTTGCTCGTGGTATGGGTACGTGCTGTGTTTCCGGTTGCGGCGAAATTAAGATGCACGAAGAAGAAAAGTGGTTCGAGCTCGCTGGTAAGATTTTCCGCGAAGGCGACGTACTTTCCCTTGACGGTTCGACGGGTAACATCTACGACACCCTTATCAAGACCGTTCCTGCAGATCCCAACTCCGGTTATTTTGGCCGTATCATGGAACTTGCAGACAAATATAAAGCGCTCGGCGTAAGAACGAACGCAGATACTCCTTCCGACGCGAAGCAAGCTGCAGCGTTCGGCGCGCAAGGTATCGGCCTTTGCCGTACGGAACACATGTTCTTCGATCCTTCCAGAATCGCAGCATTCCGTGAAATGATCTGCTCCGACACCGTTGAAGAAAGAGAAACCGCTCTTGCAAAGATCGAACCTATGCAACAAGCTGACTTCGAAGGCTTGTTCGAAGCACTCGGCGGTTACCCTGTAACCATCCGTTTCCTCGATCCTCCTCTTCACGAATTCGTTCCTACCAGCGAATATGAAATCGAACTCCTTGCAAACGCTCAAAACAAGACGGTTGCTCAAATTAAGGACATCATTCAAGGCCTTCACGAATTCAACCCCATGATGGGTCACCGTGGTTGCCGTCTTACCGTAACCTATCCCGAAATTGCAGTTATGCAAACGAAGGCAGTTATCAAAGCGGCTATCAACGTTGTAAAACGTCACCCTGATTGGAAGCTCATTCCTGAAATCATGATTCCCCTTACGGGCGAAACGAAGGAATTGAAGTTCGTTAAAGACATCGTTGTTAAGACGGCTGACGAAGTTATTGCAGCAAGCGGCGTAGCTCTTACCTACGAAGTAGGTACGATGATCGAAATTCCCAGAGCTTGCTTGACGGCTGAAGAAATCGCGAAAGAAGCAGAATTCTTCTGCTTCGGTACGAACGACTTGACGCAAATGACGTTCGGCTTCTCCCGTGACGACGCTGGTAAGTTCTTGCCTGCATACTATGCAAACAAGATTTACGAATCCGATCCTTTCGCAAGATTGGATACGACGGGCGTTGGTAAGCTTATGAAGATGGCAGTTGACGGCGGTAAAGCAGTTCGTCCTAACATGCACCTTGGTATTTGCGGCGAACACGGCGGCGATCCTTCGTCCATCGAATTCTGCCACGAAATCGGTCTTTCCTACGTTTCCTGCTCGCCTTACCGCGTTCCCATCGCAAGATTGGCTGCGGCACAAGCAAACATTAAAAATCCCCGCAACTAATCGTAGGGTAAATTAACAAACAAAGCGGCTTATCCGAAAGGGTAAGCCGTTTTTATTTTGCAAGCTATCAAATTTTCTTAAAAGAGCAGTAATAAGAAAACAAAATGCTATTGACAGCGGCTTTTTTGTGTAGTATAATACATCTATGGGGGTTGTTATGAAGCGAAAGACAAGAATAGAAAGCGATTCCGTTGGCAGTATGCGCGTGCCTGCCGACGTGTATTATGGAGTTCAAACTCTGCGTGGGTATGAAAATTTCCCGATTACGGGCACGTTGATGAGCTGGCAGTTTATCAAAAATATCGTCAAAATCAAGAAAGTAGCGGCGAAAATTAACGGCGAACACGGCTATATTCCCCAAGACATAGCCAAGGCGATTATCTTTGCCTGCGACGAAGTATTGTCCGATAAGTTTAAGGAAGATTTTATCACGGACGCTATTCAAGGCGGCGCGGGTACGAGCGTGAATATGAACGCAAACGAAGTGCTTGCCAACCGCGCAAGCGAACTGCTGGGCGGTAAGAAAGGGGAGTACCTTTGTCATCCCAACGACCACGTGAATTGTTCGCAATCGACTAACGACGTGATTCCGTCCGCAGGAAAAATGACCGTTTTAGAGCTTGTGGAAGACTTGCTTGCGGCGCTTGAAGATTTAATTGCGGCGCTTGAAGACAAAGCGCAGGAATTCGACGGCATTTTGAAGATGGGCAGAACGCAGTTGGAAGACGCCGTGCCCATTCGTTTAGGGCAAGAATTTGCGGCGTACGCGTCTGCGCTTAAACGGGATTATAAGCGTATTTGCAGCGTAGCGGAAGAAATGCGCGTGGTGAATATGGGCGGCTCGGCAATAGGTACTTCCGTAAACGTAGGCAAGGAATACTTGCACAAAATCGCAGCGGAATTATCCCGTGAATTTGGGCGTGAGCTTACGCAAGCGGACAATTTAATTGACGTAACGCAAAACGTGGATTGTTTTTGCGCGGTGTCGGGGACGTTGAAGGCGTTTGCCGTCAATCTTTCCAAGATGTGCAACGATTTGCGCTTGATGTCCAGCGGACCGAAGACGGGTTTTGGCGAAATTACTTTGCCTGCAAAGCAAAACGGTTCGTCTATTATGCCGGGGAAGGTAAATCCCGTGATTCCCGAAGTGGTTTCTCAAGTGGCGTTTGCGGTAATCGGCAACGATATGACCATTTCCATGGCAGTGGAGGGCGGACAGCTGGAATTAAACGCTTTTGAGCCGGTGATTTTTTATAAATTGTTCGAATCGCTCACTTGCTTAACGGGGGCTGTAAAAACGCTGACGGTCAACTGTATTGTGGGCATTGTGGCGAACAAAGAACATTGTGAAACGCTTGTTCACAGCAGCGTGGGGATTGTGACGGCGCTTTGTCCCTATTTAGGGTATAAAAAGTCGGCGGAGCTTGCCAAGGAAGCGCTCGCGAAGAATATCAGCGTTCGCGATTTGATTTTGCAACACTGTTTAATGGACGAAATGCAGCTCGATAAGATTTTAGATCCGTACGCGATGACCTAATGGCGGAGAAAGGACGGCTTATCTGAAAGGGTAAGCCGTTTTTGCGATGTAGAAATAAATTATCGCATAGGTTGTTGCATTTTTTGGAAAAAAGTAGTACAATAAAAACGTATTTGCAAAAACGCGTGGGAAAACGAACGGCGAATGAAAAATTTTTTACGAAAGATTTGGAAAAATTTTAAAAGACCGAAATTGTGGCAGTTGGGAGTTCTCTACTGCCTTACGCTCGTTACGTGCGCGGTGGCGATGGCTCTGCTTATCGATAAAAAGTCGGGCGCGGTGGTAAAAACCTTTGCGGACGTCGTGTACGCGGCGGCGGGGCTGACGCTCGCCTACACCGTGTACACCCTTATCGTGTACGTGCCTATCGTCAAAAATAGGCTTTCGCAAATGCTGAAAAGAAGTCCTTTTGGAAGGCATTTGCTCGCAAGCTACGGTTTCAGAACGGTTGTGTTTTCCGCCTTTTCCTTGCTGTTTAACCTTGCCAACGTAGCCTTTCATATCGTCATCGCTTGGACGGAAGGTTCGGTTTGGTACGGTTCGTTGGCGGGGTATTACGCTATGTTGATAGCCATACGCAGCGGAATTATCGTCTACCATAGCCGTAAACGCAAAAAATCAAGAGCGCAACGCGCGCTTATCGAACGCAAACAATACCATACCTGCGGTATTTTGTTGATTATTTTACCCATTTTTCTTACCGTGCCGATTTTGGGCGTGGTGTTTATGGGCAAAGCCTTTATCCACGAAAGATGGATGGTCATTGCGTTTGCCGCGTACGCTTTTTATAAAATTATTATGGCGGTGTGGAATCTTATCAAGACCCGCGACGTAAAGGATTTGACGGTGAAGGCGCTTCGAAACGTGGGCTTTGCGGACGCGTTGGTTTCTTTGTTTTCCCTGCAAACGGCGCTCTTGTTCGCTTTTTCGCAAGGTGGACGTTATGCGCTTGTAAACGGTATTACGGGCGGTTTGGTGTGCCTGTTGACTATGTTGGTCGGGGTGATGATGCTCGTCAACGCGCGAAGCAAATCCAAGACAAGGCGGATAGAAATTTAATAGAAAAGAGTTTGTCGCTTTTATTTTGCGAAGAAAAGTTATAACAAAAAAGACCCGAAATATCGGGTCTTTTCGTTTGTTAAAATTTGCGGTTATCAGCCGTTTTACTCTGCGATTACGGGCGCGGTGACCGTCGTCGTTTCGCTGCTGAAGTTTACCTTACAGGACATTTCGCCGGCTACGCTTGCAACGGTTTTTACGCCTGCCGTGGTATCGCTCGTATTGTCGTACTTACCGCCGATTTTCGCTTGGAAGTTCATAGACGAGAATTTATAACCGTTGAATTTCACGGAAAGGCTTTCGCTTAAATCGTCTACGGTGATATACTTCGCTTCTTTGGCAAAATCTATAATTTCTTGCATACCCATAGAATACAAAGCTTGTTGCAAGGGTATGGTTTTCAAGCTTTCATAAGCCATATCGGTGATGGATTTTAAGGGGCTGGGAGCGGAACTGCCCGTTATCAAAGGAATAAGCTCGTCAATCGTCATTTCTTCGTAAGGCTTGATTTCTTCGTCGAAATTCACCGCTTCGATTTGGTTGATGATAGCGAGCACTTCGGCAAGTTCTTCTGCGGGCATATACGCTGTAAGCGCGTCAAAGTCGATATTTTTGATTTTGGAGATGACTTCGTTTTTCAAGCCGTTCAAATCCTTGCCTGTTTCTTGTACGAGAATTTCGTTGAACTCTTGATAAACTTCGCCGACCGTTTTTGCGCCGTACGCAGCGATTTCGTCCAAAATACTCTTAACCGTTTTGTCCGAACCGCATTCTTTCAACGCATTGTTGATAAAGGTTTCCACCGATTGCGTCCAGTCGATATTTGCAAGCGTTTGCAAAGCGGTCGTTACGTCTTGCTTCATATCCAAGTTGAACTTGTATTCGTTGTTTTCAATGAAAGCGAATGCTTCTACAACGGGACCGAGGATATCGTAAACAGCAGAGAAATCTATGTCTGCAACGTCACCCGACAAGAATGCGGTGACAGCATCGTAGATATAGGTGGGCATATCTTCATTGCCTTCAATGTTTCCAAGATCTTTCCAAGCTATCGAATCCCAAGTTTCTTCGTCATAATCGTAATTATATACGTAACCGTCTACGATATACGCTTTTAAAGGCTCGGTATAGGTTTCGCTATCTTCGTTACGAACGGCGTTGCCTTCGATGGCAATATTATATCCCGTTTCCGTCTTAGCAAGGGTTGCTTTAAAGGTAACGTCCAAACCAAAACTATCCGTTTCTTCTTCTGCTATATAAGGACTGTTTATCGTGGTGGAAGAAGATGCGGACATCGTATATTCAATCGTAACGGTGTTTGCCGCCTTAAACGCTTCTACTGCGCCGTCTAAGTATTGTTTGCCTTCGCCTTCTTCCAAATTGCCGGGGAGCTCGATGCCGAGAATATTGTCGGGGCCGTTTTCTTTACTGCTGTCATCGCCGCTGCCGCCGCAGGCAAAAAGGGATACGCTCATCGTCAAACCCAAAAGCATAGCCGCTACTTTTTGAAATTTTTTCATAATAATCTCCTTTTTTTGGCTTTACCGCCTTTTTATCATATTCCCCCGTTAGGGGGAAAGTTTCCAAGTGCGTGCATTTATTATATCACTTTCTTTTTGCTTTGTCAACGCTTAAATAAAAATTAACGGCGAATATTTTCAAAGCTTTTTCCTTGTTGACAACCCCGCGCAAATATGGTATACTTATCCACAAGGAGAAATTTCTATGTATAACGAGAGAATGTATCAGCTTGGCAGCAAGCGTTCGACGATAAGAGAGATTTTTGAATACGCAAAAAAGCGCGGCGAAGAAATCGGCGCGGAAAACGTCTTTGATTTTTCCATCGGTAATCCGTCCGTGCCTGCGCCCAAAGAAGTAGGGGAAGCGATTGCGCGTATCACGACGGAGCTTGACCCCGTAAAATTGCACGAATACACTTCCGCGCAGGGGGATAAAGCCGTTCGCGAGCAAATTGCGGCGAATTATACCCGCCGTTTCGGCGTGGCTCTTTCGGGGGACGATTTGTATATGACCTGCGGAGCGGCGGCTTCCTTGACGATTACCGTCAAAGCCTTGGCTTGCGAAGGGGACGAATTTATCGTTTTCGCGCCCTATTTTCCTGAATACGCGGTGTTCGTGGCAAACACAGGGGCAAAGCTTGTCGTTTTGCCGTCCAAGGAAGATATGCAGCCCGATTTTTGCGCGCTGGAAAAGGCGTTAAATCCCCGCGTAAAGGGGCTTTTGATAAACTCGCCCAACAATCCGTCGGGTGCGGTTTACGGCGTGCAAACTATGGAAAAGCTCGCGGATATTTTAAAGGCAAAATCGGCGGAATTCGGCGCGCCTATCTATTTGATTTCGGACGAGCCGTACAGAGAGCTCGTTTACGATAAGCAAACCGTTGTTCCGTCGCCTATGGCGTATTACGATAACAGTATCGTTTGCTATTCCTATTCCAAGTCCTTGTCTATGCCGGGCGAGCGTATCGGCTACGTAGCGGTCAACCCCAAGGCGCAGGATAGTAGGGCGGTGTACGCGGCGGTGTGCGGCGCGGGGCGTTCGCTTGGGTTTGTGTGCGCGCCCGCTCTTTTCCAAAGGGTGGCGGCGGCGTGCGACGGCTTGACGGCGGATTTGAGCGTGTACAAACGCAACCGCGATTTGCTGTACAACGGATTAAAGGATTACGGGTTTACCTGCGTATATCCCGACGGCGCGTTTTACTTATTTGTAAAGGCGGCGGAAGCGGACGGAGCGGCGTTTTGCGAAAGGGCGAAAAAGTACGAGCTGTTGCTTGTCAACGGCGCGGACTTCGGCGCGCCCGGTTGGGTGCGTATCGCCTATTGCGTGCAAACGGAGCGTATCGAGCGGGCTTTGCCCTTATTTAAAAAGCTTGCGCAGGAATACGGGCTTTGCTAAACGGCGTTTTCGCTTGTCGATATATATTTTAACACTTTCGACAAACTTCGACAAAAGTAGTGCTTTTTCTACAAAAACAGACAGGCTTTTTTCCTTTGAAACCATAGCGAAAAAGGGAAAAAAATGATATAATATAGTCGTAAACGACGAAAAAGGTCGAAAAAAGCAAAAGGAGAAAAGGTATGGAAGAACAAAGAAGTGTAACGGCGGAAGATTTGGCAAAAAAGGTGGCGCAACTGATGAAGGAAGATTTGGTTGGCGTGACGAGCGTGGACAACGAGAAAATATCCTTTTATATGGCAGGCGGGCAAAAATTTTGCCTGACGGTGGCAAAAATAGACGGTTAAAAGCCCTATACGCGTACGCTATATATAAATATGCACGCGCGCGAGAGCGAAAGATTTTGCTTTTAAAAAATAATTTTGTAAAAATATAAAAAAAATGCAAAAAGCTTTCAAAAAAGATTGACAACCCCTCGAAAGTGTGGTAAACTACTTTTACGCACCCGAAGAGGGGTGTAATTTTTTGTATGGAGTTTTTATTATGGCAGTTAAAACCGCTAGAGCGAAAATCACGTTTGAATGCACGGAATGCAAGCATAGAAACTACGACAGTATTAAGAACAAGAAGAACGATCCCGACAGACTTGTTATGAGCAAATACTGCCCTTTCTGCAAGAAGCACACCGAACACAAAGAATCGAAATAATCTAAAAGCGCGACGCCAAATTTTGGCGTTTGGCGCGTACGAGGTAATGCATGGCAAACGCAACTAAAACAAAAAACAAGAAACCCAGCTGGTTCCGTCGCGTAGGCGCGAAGATTAAGGAAACTTTTTCCGAATTAAAGAGAGTAACGTGGCCGAAGTTTGGGACGGCTATCAAAACGACGGGCGTCGTGCTCGTGGTTGTTTTGGCGTTCCTTATCGTAGTTACGGCTACGGATTTCGGTTTGCTTGAACTTTTGAAAGTAGTTACGAAGATGCAGTAACGCGGAGGTAGGACTATGCCGATGAATGAAGAACCTAAATGGTATATTCTGCATACCTATTCCGGTTATGAAGCGATGGTTAAAGACAGCCTTGAAAAGTTGATTGAAAACAACAACTTGGGCGACTACATCGTGGACTTGAAAATCCCCATGGAACAGGTCATCGAAGAAAAGAACGGCAAGAAAAAGGTTGTCGAAAGAAAGCTTTTGCCTTGCTACGTCTTCATCAAGATGATTTATACCAACCAAATTTGGTATTACGTAACGAGTACTCGTGGCGTAACGGGTTTCTGCGGTCCGCAAGGCAGACCTATCCCTATGAAGCCCGAAGAAATCAGAAAGATGCGTTTGGAAACGTTGCCCGTGACGACGGATTTCGTCGTAGGGGACACCGTATCCATCGAAGACGGTCCTTTGAAGGGTTTTGTGGGCGAAGTAAAGGAAGTCAACCAAGCAGCGCAAAAGGCGAAGATTTCCACCGTTATGTTTGGTAGAAACACCGACGTAGAAGTAGAATTTTCGCAAATCGAAAAAGTGGACGCGTCCACGGTTGAACAAACCGAGCCGACGGAAGAATAATCCGTCAACCGCCGCGTATTTACGCGGCATTCATTACGTTAATTATGTGGGAGAAGCGTCAAATACTTTTCAAGGCGCTTTGTAAAAACCACAAAGGAGATAATTTTTTATGGCAAAGAAGATTACAGCAGTCGTAAAATTGCAACTTCCCGCTGGTAAAGCTACTCCGGCTCCTCCCGTAGGTTCCACCCTTGGTCCCTTCGGTATCAACTTGCCCGGCTTTACGAAGGAATTCAACGCAAAAACGGCAGACAAACCCGGTCTCATCATCCCCGTTGTTGTAACGATTTATCAAGATCGTTCCTTCACGTTCATTTTGAAGACCCCTCCCGCTCCCGTTCTTATCAAGAAAGCTCTTGGTTTGGAAACGGCAAGCGCAAAGCCCAACTCCGTAAAGGTTGGTAAGCTCACGAAAGCGCAGGTTGAAGAAATCGCTAAGATTAAGATGCCTGACTTGAACTGCACGAGCTTGGAAAGCGCAATGAGCATGGTTGCAGGTACCGCTCGCAGTATGGGCGTTACCGTCGAAGAATAATGCAGGGGGTCTAGAATATGAAACACGGTAAGAAATATCAAGACAGCGTAAAAGCATTTGATTTGACGAAACAATACGAAGCGCAAGAAGCTATGTCCGTATTGCTTGAAACGGCAAAAGCGAAGTTCGACGAAACGGTTGAATTGCACGTACGTTTGGGCGTTGACCCCCGTCAAGCAGATCAACAAGTTCGTGGCGTACTCGTTCTTCCCAACGGTACGGGTAAAACCAAGAGAGTTTTGGTAATCGCAAAGGGCGCTAAGGCAGACGCAGCTGCGGCAGCTGGCGCAGATTACGTTGGCGCGGAAGAACTCATCGCTAAAATCCAAAACGACAACTGGTTCGATTTCGACGTAATGATCACCACCCCCGACATGATGGGTATGGTAGGTCGTATCGGTCGTGTGCTCGGTCCTAAGGGCTTGATGCCTAACCCTAAGTCCGGTACGGTTACGATGGACGTTGAAAAAGCAATCGCAGAAGTTAAAGCTGGTAAAGTGGAATACAGACTTGACAAAACGGCTATTATCCACTGCCCTATCGGAAAAAAGAGCTTCGGCGCAGAAAAACTTTTGGAAAACTACACGGCGCTTATGGACGCTATCGTAAAAGCGAAGCCCGCTTCCGCAAAAGGTACGTATCTTAAAAGCGTTACCCTTGCATCGACGATGGGGCCTGGCGTTAAAGTCGTTCCCAAGATGTAAAAACGAAGAAACCGCTACGAAATACAGCGTTAAGCTTTGCGTTTTTCGGCAGTCACGTACGTCTATGTACGCTCCTGCCTAAAATCCGCAGCTTGCCTTGTCTTTCTTGCGTCTTGCTTCGTTTTAGAAAACGCGTATATACGTCGAAATACGTCGTTGCAACTCCGTGCCTTTTCGGTTGCGTACGTCTATGTACGCGCTCTCAAAGGTACTCGTTGCGTCTCGTCTTTCTCGTATCTCCGCATTTTCGATAAGTTGCGTATGCAACAATATCCGCAATCGAAAGATTGCAAAAAACAAAAAGAATTTTCGTCAAAGGCAGTAAAAACAGTTGACTGCCTTTGACGGAGATGATATAATAACATAGTAAAATTCAAGCCGCAGACAGCGAGTACCGAAAGGTATGATGGGAAACCGCTCGCCTAGGTTATAAGAAAGTAAACTGATAAAGAGTTATTACGTCCTTATGCCGTGCGGTGTAAGGTATTTTTTTATGTCAGGCGGAAACGCTTAAAGGAGGTAACTATGTCGGCTAATGTAGAAGCTAAAAAACTCATTGTTGAAGAAATCAAAGCAAAGATTTCCGAAAGCAAATCGATTGTGTTTGCAGATTACAACAAACTCACCGTTTTGGAAGTAACCGCTCTTAGAAGAAAATTCAAAGAAGCAAACTGCGAATACAAGGTATACAAAAACACGCTTGTAAGAAAAGCGTTTAACGAACTTGGTATCACCGATTTCGACGCAGACCTTAACGGCACGACCGCAACGGTATTCTGCGCAGACGAAACGAGTGGCGCGGCTGTTTTCGCAAAGGAAACGAAAGCAAACCCCGCGTTGGTAGAAAAGATTGTTCCTAAGTGCGCGTACGTGGAAAACAAGTATCTTGACAAAGAAGGCGTAAAAGCTCTTTCGGCTATTCCTTCCAAGGAAACCCTTATTGCAAAGATGCTCGGCTGCTTCCAGTCTTCGCTCTCCAAATTTGTTGGTGTATTGGATCAAATCGCAAAAGCAAAAGAAAGCAACTAATTTCCTAATCTATTAAAAAATCATTATTAAAAAATCGGAGGATTAAAAAATCATGGATGTACAGAAACTCATTGAAGAAGTAAAAGCTATGACCGTTCTTGAATTGAACGAACTTGTAAAAGCATTGGAAGCAGAATTTGGCGTAAGCGCTGCAGTTGCAGCAGCTCCCGCAGCAGCAGGCGCAGCAGAAGCAGCTCCCGCAGAAGAAGAAAAGACGGAATTCGACGTTGTTCTTAAAGAAATCGGCGCTAACAAGATCGCTGTTATCAAAGTTGTTAAGGAAGCTACCGGTCTTGGTCTTGCTGACGCTAAGAAAGCAGTTGAAGCTATGGGCGTTATCAAAGAAAACGTTCCCAAGGCAGATGCAGAAGCTTTGGTTGCTAAACTTAAAGAACAAGGCGCTACCGCTGAACTTAAATAAGTTTTTACAATCGCTTACAAAAACGGCTTACCGCAAGGTAGGTCGTTTTTTTTGTTATTTTATTGTAAAGTATTGACAAAGCAACAAAGCCGTGTTATAATCATCGCGAAAATCGCTTGAAATGCGGTTGCACAATCAAAATTTCGCTTTTGCCGTGGTATAAAATAAAAAGGAGCTGCTATGAAAAAGTTTGGCTGTAAAATTTTAAGTGTAGTTTTACTTATAATAAGCTGTCTTTCTATGTTTTCCTGCGGCGAAGAAGAACAGGACTATTGGACGGTAAAGGCGACGGTAGACGGAAAGGAAATGACCTTGGAATATTGGGAGTGGGATGGGTTGGAAATCTATTTGGAAGAGCTTGATGGTTCTGTGCCTTCTTTGCCAACGGCTTCCATTTCCCCTGGAAAGCATACGATGATTTTTGAGTTTTTTACTCCGTATAAAGGTATGAAAATATCTGATACTTACCTTTGTTTTGAAGGAGAAAATAAAAAAACAAGCTATGACTGGGATTTTTTCTCTACGTTTGATTATGAAAACGGTAAATTGGTTGCCACGTTCGAAACAACGCAAGAAATGAGTGATAAGTACGAAGCTGTATATTTTCATTTGGAAATTACTACGTCGGCGGGCTGGGGAACGCTTGGGTGGTATTACTGGGGTTTTGAACTCATTTAATGAAATCGACAAAAAGGGCGGTTTTCCTAATAGGGAAGCCGCTCTTTTGTGTAAAACAGGTAAAAATAGTAAAAATCTTCCTAAAAGCACTTGACGGATTGCAAAATAAAAGGTAAAATATTATAGTAAAGCATTCTTTGCAAAAATGGAGATTTATTATGAAAAAGATGATGAAAAAACTTATCAGCGGTACGTTGGCTGTGACGAGCGTTGTGGCTTGTATGGGTACTTTGACCGCGTGTGAAACGTCCAAACCCGAATTTACGATGACCATTTCCTTTAACGGGGAAACGTACGAATTGGACTATTATATGAACAGAAAAGTAGCTCCCGCAACCACCAAGCATTTCATTTGGCTTGCGGAAAACGGCTATTACGACGGGCTTTGCGTGCATAATTACACCAGCTCCCGTTTGTATACAGGCGCTTTTGAAGCGACGGCGGACGAAAATGATTCCGACGGCTTGGTAGAACGCAATTACTTTGATTTCGTTAAGAACAGCCCGAAGCTTTCCGCATTCCCGCACTCCGTTTGGGAAGACAAAGAACAAACTATGCCCTTGTACACCCTTCGCGGCGAATTTAAAAACAATTCCTTCGAAGTAAAGAACGGCGCGCTTAATCCTGGCTTTGGCGCGTTGACGATGTATTACGTGGACAACAGCTCGTCCGACGACGTGTACGTGGAATATGCAAGCCAAGAAGGTATGGCGACCAGACAATATAAATACAACAGCGCAACTTCGCTCTTCTACGTGGCTTTGGATTCTTCCGTAGCGCAAAGCGGCTATTGCACCTTTGCTTTGTTGCAAGACGGCGAAGACGAAACCTTGAAGGCGTTGCAGGACGATATTGCCGACTATATCGAAAATGAATACGGCGAAGAAACTTCCGATTTCACCAGCTCGTATAGCGTAACCTTCGGCGAAGGGGATATGTTCTTGGATAACTATGAAAAGAGCGTAACCTGCTCCGTTCCTAACAAAGCGATCATAATCGAAAGCATCAAAATGACGAAATATTAAGAAATAAAAAGAAAAACTCCTTTACCTATGCGGGTAAAGGAGTTTTTTGTTACGCGTTTTCTTTCAACCAAGCGTCTTTCTTTTCGGCGCTCATTCTCGTAATGTCTTCTTTGGGGTGTTTGCTGTTTTTTCCGCCGTTGACGTAAAGGAAAAAATGACCGCTTTCCGTTTGGAAAAGACATTCTTCCCAGCCTTCCGCGCTACCAAACTCACCAAAGGTCACTTTTTTTACGAATTTCGAAGCTTCCGTGTCGTAGACTTTTTTACAAATAACTTTTTGCATAATTTCTCTCCTTTTTAAGATTTTTTCATAAGTATTGTATAAGAAAAAGGAAAATTTGTCAATAAAATGAAGGGGGTAAAGGGGTGGAAAATTATGTCGTAATATCCAAAATTTTGCCGTCCTGTATCGAAAGGGTAAAATATTTTCCTTCAAACAGCCTTTCTTGCTTTTTATAAAACAAAACGCAGCAATTTTCTTCTTCCGTGGGCAAGACAGCGGTAAAATCCCCCAAAAAAGCGCGGATATCCGCGGCTTTGGTTTGCATATCGTCGCAAAGGTATTCTTCGAAATTTCCCCCGATTAAAAGACTTTCAAAGAAAGTGAAGGCAAACAGCTCGGGGTGGGCTTCTCCCCGCGGAGCGGATAAAACGTAAGCCGTTCGTTCGCACTCCGTTTCCGTCAGGATATAGCTGCATTCCGCCGTTCTGCCAAGGCTTTCTTGCAAGGGCAGGGAAGCGGTTAAAACACCCTTTTCAAAACGGAAAGAGCACGCGTTTTCCATAAAAAGCAGTTTGCAGGCTTTGTTAAAAACGGCAAGCTGTTTTTCGGTTTTTATAAATAAAAAATCTTGCTCGAAAAACATCGTTGCTTGGGAAAAGGACGGGGGCAGGGTCGCGACGAAGAAATTTTTATCCGTTTGCAGGGATAGAGAAAGCTCGCCTTGGGAAAAGAGCGTAGCCGTGCAGTTTTCCGCTTGGATTTGTTGGATAACGCGTAGAGAAAAGTCGCTTGGGGGGAAGCGGCGGGCGTGTAAAATCAGCGCGTCGCGTAAAATATATACGTCGCAGTCGCGCGGGGGCGTACGCAAAATCTCGTCCGTGAGAAAAAAGGAGATGGGCAAGGCGTTTTCGGGGATAAACTCCACGAAGATACGGTCGGAAAGATGGATATGCGCAAACCGTTCGAAGTTGTCCACTTGGCCAAAATACAAGCCGCCCAACCGCAGGGCGCAGGCTTTGTCGGATAAAAAATAAATTTTCATAAAATAGTATATTCTTTTTGCGATTGAAAAAGTATAAAAATGCCAAAATAAGGTAATAATTCAAGCGCAACTTAAAAAAATAGGAGAATGATTATGAACAAAATCAACGGTTACACGGAAGAAGAAGCGAAAAATTTGGTGGAATTTATCAAAGAAGGCAAACGCAAAGGAAAAACGCTTACTTACTTGTTTGAAACCTACGGGTTAAAACACGGCAGAGCCAAGGGCAGCGTGCGCAATTACTATTACACGCTGATGAAAAACGAAAAGGGTGACGAGCGCATCGTGCGGCTTTTGGACGGTTCGCAGCTTTCCGTGGAGAAAATCCGCGAATTTACCCAAGAAGAAGCGGACGAAGCAATCCGTAGCATTTTGGCGGAAAAGAGCAAGGGAATGTCGGTGCGCCGCGCCATTTTCAATCTTTCGGGCGGGGACGATAAATTGATGCTCCGTTTGCAAAACAAATACCGCAATACCTTGAAAAAGAAACCCGAAAAAATTGCGGAAATTGCGGCGGATTTGGGGTTCAGCGACGAAGCGGCGCGCGTTTTGCAAGGAAGCTCCGCTCGCTCGCAGGGTAAAGCCGCGCCCGATAAGGAGTTTTTACGCCGTCGCTTGGAAAATGAAATCAACGCCCTGTACGATAGACTTGCCCAAGCCTTAAAGGTGGAAAACGAACGGCTTCGCACGGAAAACGCGGCTTTGAAATCCGCGCTTGACAAGGACGATAAAGAGCAAGCGTAACGCGTGAAAAAATCGTATAAAAATAAAAATGAGCCTACCGTGTACGCGTTCACGGTAGGCTTTTGTCTAAAAATCGGCGTTATTCGGTTACGGCTTTTCGTACCTTTTTCGCCGCTTTTTCCGTCTTTTTTGCGACTTTGGCAACGCCGTCTTTCACTTCTTCCTTTATCTCGTCCGTCATTTCTTCCACGGCGTCGATTTTTTTATCCAGCATCGTATTCAGCTTAGCTTGCATTTCTTCCTGCGTCTTTTTGACGAGCGTGCGCATTTTGTAATTGTTTGCCACAAGCAAAGCCCCGCCAAGTCCGCCGATAATCATACCGAGCGCGAATTTTTCCATATTTGTACCCCCTTTAAGGAATTTTTCAATTCTTTATGGGTAGTATGCGAAAAAATGCGGAAAATATGCGGAAAACAAAAGGAAAAAATTGCAAAAGGTAGGAAAAAATCCTTGTAAACGATAGACGAAAGTCGGGTTTTGTGGTATAATAAGAATATGATACAAAAAAGAGCCATAGCCTTTGATATAGGCAACAAACGAATCGGGGTGGCGATATCCGACCCCTTTAACGAATACGCTATGCCCTGCGAAACGTACGTACGCACGAAAAATTTTGAAGCGGACGTAGCGGCTATCGCCAAAATCGCGCAGGATAGGGGCGTGGGGGTAATCGTATGCGGAATGCCTTTTAATTACGACGGCACGGACAGTATTCAAACGGTAAAAACGCGAGAGTTTATCGAGCATTTGCGTGAAAAAACCGACCTGCCTATCGAGCTGGAAGACGAGCGTTTTACGACGATGCAAGCGCGGGAAACGCAAATCCAAGGCGGGATAAAGCTTGGCGACAGAAAGAAAACGATTGATTCGATAGCGGCGTCCTATATTTTGGAGAGCTATTTAAATCGTGAGAAAATAAAGAATAAAAAGCGGGAGGAACTCTCAATGAGCAACGAAATCAAAGACGAAATTTACGAAGAAGAAGACCGTATTTTTGAAGTAGAAGCGGAAGACGGTACGGTTGAAAAATTGTACCATTTGGCAACGATTGAATACCGCAAAAATATGTACTGCATATTCCAAAAGGCTGAACCCGAATCGGAAGAAGAGGAAGACGAAGTTATCATCTTTGCTTTGCAAGGCGAAGGAGAAGACGCAATGTTGATGCCCATCGAAGACGATCAACTTTTGGACGAAGTTTTCGCGGAATTTTGCCATCAGTACGAAGACTTCGAAAACGCAGACGAAGCAGCGGAATTAGACGAAGTTTAAGTAAAACAAAAAGAGCCTAAGGGATAAAGCCTTGGGCTCTTTCTATATATAGAAAGAAAATTGCATAGAAAATGAAAAAATATTTAAAAATCCGCTTAAAAAAAGTTGCGTAAGCTTTGGCTTTATGGTAAAATAGAAAGGCTGAAAATTCACACTCGCTCATTGTGCGTAATCCGTGTCCGTAAAATCTTTCAATGCGGACGTCATTACGAGCCAACACAAGGCGGGGAGGAAAAACGGAGGTTTGAATTATGGCAGTTATTACTATGAAGCAGCTCTTAGAAGCAGGCGTTCACTTCGGTCACCAAACCAGAAAGTGGAACCCCAAAATGAAGAAGTACATCTTCGCGGCAAGAAACGACATTCACATCATCGACTTGCAACTTACGGCTAACTTGATCGAAGAAGCATACGCATTCGTTTGCGAATCCGTAAAAGCTGGTAAGTCCGTACTTTTCGTTGGTACGAAAAAGCAAGCACAAGACGCTATCAAGGAAGAAGCGGAAAGATGCGGTCAGTACTACGTAAACAGCCGTTGGCTTGGCGGTTGCTTGACCAACTTCAAGACGATGAGAAGCCGTGTTGAAAGATTGGAAAAGCTTGAAGCTATGGAAGCAAACGGCGATTTCGAAGCTTTGCCCAAAAAAGAAGTTATGCTCTTGAAGAAAGAAATGGGCAAATTGCAAGCTAACCTTGGCGGTATCAAGACGATGAAGTCGATGCCCGGCGTTATGTTCGTGGTAGATCCCCACAACGAAGACATCGCTATCAAAGAAGCGAAGAAGCTCGGCATCAAAATCGTTGCTATCACCGATACCAACTGCGATCCCGACGAAATCGATTACGTTATCCCCGGTAACGACGACGCTATCCGCGCAATCAAGTTGATCGCTTCCGTAATTGCTAACGCAGTTATCGAAGCAAACCAAGGCGAAGAAGCATTCGTTGCTCCCGCAGTAGAAGAAGCAGCTCCCGAATCCATCGAAGAAGTAGTTGCAGCAGAAGAAAACGCGTAAGTTTTCTTGATATAGACGGAGTTTTCCGTCGCCAAACGCGGACAAGCTCCGCAATGTAAAAATTAAGAATATAGATAAAGGAGATTATAATTATGGCATTCACGGCTAAAGACGTAATGGCGCTCCGCGAAAAGACGGGCGCAGGCGTTATGGACTGCAAAAGAGCTTTGACGGACGCTGACGGCGACATGAGCAAAGCGGCTGACCTTTTGAGAGAAAGAGGTATTGCAAAGGCTGATAAAAAGGCTTCCCGTATCGCAGCAGAAGGTATCGTTTCCGCATACATCGACGGCAAAGTAGGCGTTCTTGTTGAAATCAACTGCGAATCCGACTTCGTTGCAAAGAACCCCCAATTCTCCGCAATCGCTACGGAAGTTGCAAAGATTATCGTAAAAGAAAACCCTGCTGACGTTGCAG
>JBGVRC010000046.1:0-1795 GCA_045128055.1 Candidatus Scatosoma sp.
CTGTGCGAATAAAGAAATAATAAGCCACTCATAATACCTATGTCAGAGATAGTTGATTAGGCGTGTCTGATAGAGTATGGAGTTGAATATGAATAAAAAAATAAAACGTTTAAGCTTACTTTTTGCTATTCTTGCCGTATGCGGTGGGACAATCGTTTATAAAAGATATAATCCACAAATTGTATATGCAATGCAGGACAGCAAAACTTTGGAAGTTGTCGGGGAAGATTTAAAAATTAACGCGAAGGCAGCATATTTAATGGAGTATTCTACGCAAGCACCTATTTATGCAAAAGCGGAACACGAACGCTTGCCAATTGCAAGTATGTGTAAAATTATGACTCTACTTTTATCTTTTGAAGCACTCGAAGCGGGTATTATAGATATGCAAGAAGAGATTATGGTGAGTGAAAGAGCGGCTTCTATGGGTGGCTCGCAGGTATTTTTGGAAGCAAACGCGAAATACCCCGTATGCGAATTGATTAAAAGCATTGTCGTTTGTTCCGCAAATGACAGTTGCGTAGCGCTTGCCGAGCGGATTTGCGGCAGCGAAAATCTATTCGTTGAAAAAATGAATAATAGAGCCAGAGAGTTAGGTATGTCGGATACTTTGTTTGCGAATTGTACAGGATTGCCTAAACAGCCGCAATATTCTTGCGCAAAAGATGTCGCAATTATGCTAAAAGAGTTGTTAAAACACAATGCATATTACGAATTTAGCAAAGTTTGGATGGACAAATTCCAGCACCCGCAAGGCCGTTATACCGAAATTTCCAACACAAATAAGCTCGTACGGTTTTACGATGGATGTGACGGGGGAAAAACAGGGTTTACCAATGAAGCGGGCTTTTGCTTGGCGGCAACGGCAAAACGTAATAATTTACGCGTCATTTCCGTTGTTATTGGCGCGGAAAGCAGCGAAATCCGCTTTGGAGCAATACGAGAAATGTTGAATTACAGCTTTGCAAGTTATGAAAACGCAGTCATTTATAAGGCGGGGGAAGCCTTAGAAAAAAAAGGATGCGTAAGCAACGGCAAACAAAAAGTTCTGCCTTTCTCACCTGCGGAAGATATAACCGCCTTTAAGAAACGGGGCGAAAAGAGCGACGTGATTTGCAAGGTGGAGTTAAACAAATTAAAAGCGCCCATTAAAAAAGGAGATTGCGTTGGAGAAATGATTGTCTACGTAAAAAACGTAGAAAATAGACGCGTAGAGTTACTTGCGATGGAAGATATTGACAAAGCAACCCTGTGGGATAAATTTAGGGAAGTAGCAGCCGCTTGGAATGGTTGACAACAAATAAACATCCAAGAGAATCCGTTTTTGCAAAAAAAGTAGCAGGAACGGATTTTTTTATGTAAAAACGTGTTTGAGCCGTTGCATTTTTCATTAAAATTTGTTAAAATATCAATATGATATTTTCCGTAATAGGTGAACGCTATGAACGAAAGAGAAACTTTAAAAATCAATAAAAAAGGGCATTTGGAAATAGGGGGCGCTGATTGCGTCGAGCTTGCCCGTGATTTTGGCACACCTTTGTACGTATTCGATGAAGCGTATATTCGTAAGATGATAGGCACCTACCGTGATACGCTCGCAAAGCATTATGGCACAAACGGCAAAGTCTTATATGCTTCAAAAGCCTTTTCTTGTAAAGCAATTTATCGCATAGCAGACGAAGAAAACATTGGGATAGACGTCGTGTCGGGCGGGGAGCTTTATACAGCCTTACAAGCAGGTTTCCCTGCGGAAAACATCTATATGCACGGCAACAATAAGCTCGATTACGAAATC